>NZ_BJCE01000226.1:0-8896 GCF_005402885.1 Sphaerospermopsis reniformis | reverse complement strand
AGTTAATTGTAGATAGCTTTGAGCAAGCTATAGAAAGACCTGAAGACAATGATGAGCAAAAAAGATACTATTCGGGAAAGAAGAAATATCACTCATTTAAAAATCAAGTTGTCACCATGCCAAAAGGAGGAGATATAGTAGATGTGACGGTAGGCAAGCCAGGACCAACTAGCGATATTTCTTTGTTTAGAGGTCAACAAGAAAAATTTGATTCTGGACAGAGATTTCAAGGAGATAAAGCTTATATAGGTGGAGATAATATGACTACACCTCAGAAAAAGACCAAGAATAAAGAATTAACGGATGAACAAAAAGAAGCAAATAAAAAGCTGTCTAGTAAACGAATTTTTGTAGAGCATATCATCAGAATTATTAAAATATTTCGCATAGCATCATCAAGATTTCGTCTTCATAAAGATACTTATGAAAAAGTAATATTGACGATTTGTGGATTGGTGAGGTTACGAATTGATTCTCTAGTTTTACCAAATTTATGATATGTGTTAAAAGTATGCAGATGATGAAATAACCATCGGCATTTTTTCCGGGCTATACTAACAGTAACTATCTCTAGCCCTGATGATTACGTCAAGTCTGGCTGAAATGAGAACATCCTCAAAGCCATACACAGACTGCCTTTTTAATTTTCGGACAGGTCTAATCTAAAACAAATCCTGGTAAAATATCTTCACCACTTAATGTTTGAGGATGATCTAATTCTTTCACAGGTTGACTAGGACGATAAATATATACTTTCTGTTGTTTCCTGTCAATTAACCAAGCTAATTTCACACCATTTTCTATATATTCTTCCATTTTTTCTTGTAGTGTTTTCAAGCTATCTGTTTCAGAACGCAACTCTACTACAAAATCAGGACAAATTGGCGCAAATTTCTTTCTTTGTTCTGTGGGTATTGCTTCCCATCTTTCCTTTTTTATCCATGCTGCATCAGGAGAACGCACAGCACCATTAGGTAACGTAAAACCACCACTAGAACCAAAACCTACACCTGTACCATCTTGTTTTGTCCATGTCCATAATTGACCAGTTAAATTAAAATTGCGTTCATCTGTTTCTGAACCGGTAGGTGACATAATCAATAAATCTCCAAATTGGTTACGTTCAATTCTAAAATCACGGTTTAATTGACAGAAATCGAAAAATTGCTCATCAGTCATGATGATATCTGGTTGCATTTTTAGCACCATTGGTAAGATGTCTGTAACTGTGGGTGTTTGTGTATTCATAGTTTTGTTTTTGGATGTAGAAAATGAAGATGTAGATCCGTTGATTGATTAATCATTAATTGATTACCAAATCTCTGTTAAATCTAAAATAAATCCTGGTAAAATATCCTCTCCATTTAATGTTTGGGGATGATCTAATTCTTCCACAGGTTGACTAGGACGATAAATATATACTTTCTGTTGTTTTCTATCAATCAACCAAGCTAATCTTACACCATTTTCTAGATATTCTACCATCTTTTCTTGTAATTTTTTTAAACTATCATTTGGTGAACGTAGTTCAATTACAAAGTCAGGTGCAATGGGAGCAAATTTTTCTTGTTGTTCAGGTGTTAAACTTTCCCAGCGTTCTTTTTTTACCCAAGCAACATCAGGAGAAACATCTTTTCCATTAGGTAATTTAAAACCCGTGGAAGAATCAAAACCTTTACCTAATTTGGTTTTTTTATTCCAAATTCCTAATTCTACAACAATATCAAAATTACAATTTCCTGTATCGCTACCTGTTGGTGGCATAATTATTAATTCCCCTGATGCTGTGCGCTCAAATCTTAAATCTCGGTTATTGCGACAAAGTTCTAAAAATTGATCATCTGTTAAATTGAGGTTTAATGTTAGTCTAGGAGGTAAAGTTGTTATAGCAGTGTTCATGATGTTTACCTCAATATGTTAGGTTTTGATTGATCCAGTTGATAATCTTGTGAAAAATGAGGATGCAGATCCCCGACTTCTGATGTGAATTTATCATTTGTTTACAAGATTAAAAAAGAAGTCGGGGATCTTAACCACCTACATTATATGATACTAAAATTCACCAGCTAAGGCAGGAACACAGCGTTCACAAAGTAAAGGATGTGCTTCTGATTCTCCTACATGAGTAGAATAATTCCAACAGCGATCGCATTTCTCACCGTCTGCATTTACTACCGCAATAGTCCAATCTTCTGTGGTTGCTGTATATTTCACATCAGCAATTTTAGCAGCATCATCTACTATTTCTACCTGAGATGCTAATAATAAATATCGCAACTCATCCACACCATTACCCTTTTCAGGATTGAAACCTTTGATAGCTTCACATAACTCTTTGTGAGGGATATTTAATAACACCTTTGCTTCCAAAGATGAACCGATCATTTTTTCTATCCGCGCTTGTTCCATCACTTTATTAACATCAGTGCGGAGTGAACGCAGAGTATTCCAAAATTCTGCTAATTCTCCATTGTCCCATTCATCCTTAACCTTAATCCAACCAGCTTCAAACACTGATTTATAAGGAGTTTGATAGGGGATAAATTGCCAGATATCTTCAGCAGTATGACACAAAACGGGGGCGATCGCTCTTGCTAAATTTTCCAATGCAATCTGCAAAACTGTTTGACAACTGCGACGACGGAAACTATCAGCAGCACTGATATATAATCTATCTTTGGCAATGTCTAAATAAAAGTTCGACAAATCAACAACGCAGAAATTCTGCACTGTTTGGAAAAAGCGGAAGAATTGGAAGTTATCAAAAGCAGTTGTCACCTCATTAAATACCTCACGGATACGGTGCAACATATACCGATCCAAATCAGGTAATTCTTCAAAAGGAACTGCATCTTTTTGAGGATCAAAATCATGCAAACTACCCAACAAAAACCGTGCAGTATTGCGGATTTTATTTCTCACATCAGCTAATTGTTTAATGATGTTACCACCCAAACGCACATCACCAGAATAATCAACTGAAGAAACCCACAACCGCAAAACATCTGCACCATAAGCAGGTTCTTTTTTCTGATCTTTTCCACCATTAATAATGATTTGTGGATCAACCACATTACCCACAGATTTACTCATTTTCCGGCCTTGTTCATCTAACACAAAACCATGAGTTAAAACTGTTTTATAAGGTGCAATTCCATTTACCGCAACACTGGTTAACAGCGAAGATTGAAACCATCCCCGATGTTGATCAGAACCTTCCAAATACATATCCACAGGATAACCTAATTCTGGTCTTTGCTTCGCCACAGCCGCCCAAGACGAACCAGAATCAAACCACACATCCATCGTATCTGTACCCCGGCGGTAATTGCGCCCATTACTGCGGTAAGGTTCGGGTAACAACTCCTCAACAGACAACTCCCACCAAGCATCAGAACCCTTCTCTGCAATGATAGCTTGGATGTGGTTAATGGTATCTGCATTCAGCAACGCTTCCCCAGTTTCCTCATCATAGAACACAGGAATGGGAACACCCCAGGAACGCTGACGAGAGATACACCAGTCAGAACGTTCTGCAACCATCGGTGTAATTCTATTCTCACCTTGTGCGGGAATCCAACGCACAGATGCGATCGCCTTTAAAGCATCTTCCCTAAATCCTGCCACAGAAGCAAACCATTGTTCAGTAGCGCGGAAAATCGTCGGTTTCTTGGTTCTCCAATCATAAGGATATTTATGAGAGTATGCTTCCTCTTTCAACAAAGAACCAGCTTCTGTCAGCGCGTCAATAATTGCTTGATTACCATCACTCAACACATTCAAGCCAGCAAATTTACCAGCCTCATCCGTGAAATTACCATTATCATCCACCGGTGCAAGAATCGGCAGACCATAACGCTGACCCACAATGTAATCTTCTTGACCATGACCAGGGGCAGTATGCACCAAACCAGTACCAGAATCAGTAGTGATATAATCACCACCAACCACCACCGGACTTTCACGGTCAAAAAGCGGATGACGATAAGTGCAGTGTTCCAAATCCTGACCCGCAAAAGTCGCCTTCACAGTCAACTCAACATCCAAAGTTGCAGTCAACCTTTCTACCAACTCCGCCGCCACGATCAGATACTTGCATCCTCTCTGCGCCTCTGCGTCTCTGCGTGCCACCTCAACAACCGCATAATTCAACGCCCCATTCACAGCCACCGCCAAATTACCCGGTATCGTCCAGGGAGTAGTTGTCCACACAGCTACGCCCAAATCAGGCAAGAACGGCTCTAAAACAGATTTTAGCTTTTCGGACACCTTCACCACCGGGAAAGCAGCGTAAATACTCCGAGAAACGTGACCTTCAGGATATTCTAACTCAGCTTCTGCTAAAGCGGTTTTAGAGCTAGGACTCCAGTGTACAGGCTTTAAACCACGATAGATATATCCTTTTAAGTACATTGCCCCAAAAACACCTATTTGGGCGGCTTCGTATTCCGGTTTTAAGGTCAGATAAGGATTATCCCAATCACCCCACACCCCATAGCGTTTAAAGCTTTCTCTTTGTTCATCTACGGTTTTAAGGGCGAACTCTTTCGCTTTTTGGCGCAATTGCAAAGGTGTGAGGTTTTGCCGTTCTGCTTGTTTCATATTTTGCAGAACTTTTAACTCAATGGGTAATCCGTGACAATCCCATCCTGCAATGTAACGAACTTTACGACCTTGAAGGAGGTGGTAACGGTTAATAATATCTTTGAGAATCTTATTTAAGGCATGACCAATATGCAACTGACCGTTAGCGTAGGGTGGTCCATCGTGCAGTATAAATATTTCGCCTGGGTTCTCTTGGGAGAGGCGAGAATAAATGTTGTTTTCTTCCCAGAATTTTTGAATTTCGGGTTCGCGCTTGATTGCGTTTGCCCGCATATCAAAGTTAGTCTTAGGGAGGTTAACGGTATCTTTGTA
This sequence comes from Sphaerospermopsis reniformis, assembly GCF_005402885.1. Taxonomy (NCBI): domain Bacteria; kingdom Bacillati; phylum Cyanobacteriota; class Cyanophyceae; order Nostocales; family Aphanizomenonaceae; genus Sphaerospermopsis; species Sphaerospermopsis reniformis. The sequence continues at coordinate 3,979 of NZ_BJCE01000226.1, read as the reverse complement.
TTGTCCGGGTTCAGTCACAGTTTCATGCCTAAGATATGTTTGCAGTTATTTGATCAATTATAAGAGATGGTATGATTGTGGGATAGAGATGGTATGATTGTGGGATGAGGTAAATCACCTTATCTTGATTAGGTTATTTAAGACTTATATTTTATTGGTTCATAATTTAAGGACAGATTGAGGAAATATCAATGGTAACTGTAGACAGTCTAGATACTATTAAAGATACCAGAGTTAACTGTTACTCAGTAATTATTCAACTCACTGTAGCAGAATATTTGAATCTAGTAAAACAAGCATTCCAGAATAGAGGAGGTTTAGAAGGACAAAGAGATCCATTAAAAACAACTACAGCAATTCGTATTCGTGACAGAATGATTAAAGATATAGCATCTGGAGCAGTATTACCTCCAATTGTGATTGGCGTTATTGTTCCTGAAGCAAAATTGGAAACAATACAAACACTAAAAGATGATAACTCATTCTTAGAGTTTATCCACGAAATACCAAAAGAGGATTTTTCTATCATTGATGGTATGCAAAGAACCAATGCTTTAAATACAGCATTAAACGATAAACATCAGATTAAAAATAATAAAATCCGGATCGAATTTTGGATAGCTTCACAAGTTAATAGTTTAACTTATAGAATGCTGGTATTAAATACTGGGCAAGTTCCTTGGAATCTGAGAAGACAAATTGAAACAGTTTTTCAATTCATTATTAAAGAAATACAGCAAAAATATAAAGAGATAGAAATATTGCAAATCAATGAAGAAAGGAGACGTAATCGTTCTGGACAATATCAAGCTAGTAATATTATAGAATTATTTCTAGTATTTGGAGCAAGAAAAGAAAAAATTGATGTACAGGAAAAATTAGCAGACGAATTTACAAGATTAGATTTTATTGAATCAACATCAAAGGATAACTTTACAAATACCTTCTATGAAGTAATGTATTATTTGTATCAATTTGATCATGCTCTTAAATCCTATCAAGATGATAACATAGAAGGTTATTTTAAAGCAGGAAAAGATTTATTTGGTAGTCAACCAGCCTGTGTTGGTTTTGTAACAGCTATTGCTTTAGCAATATTGGGTAGACCTGGAAATGAATATCCACAAGAAAAACAAGATCAAAAATGGCAGGATATTAAACAAAACGCCGATAAACTATTAGAAAAATTGAAAAACTGTAATACTGATGAAATAGGAAAATTTTTGGATTTTACCACTCTAAATGAGATTATCAGTAGTAAACCAGTAAAATATAATGAAAGAGAATTTTTTCGTGATGCGTTTAAACTGCTCATAGAAGAAAAATTTGAAATTGAAAATATGAATCCATGCTGGAGGGCATACTAATATTATTATGTCCAGAAGTATGAAAAAAGCTAATCAATATATATTTAAGGTATTAGCTGAATTTCTTGAAGAACAAAATATTGAGCGTCCCATATTTGCTGATGCTAAACGATGTATTGAAACAGATGATCGTGAAAAAGAATGGTTACAAAAATTAACAGTTCAAAATACACAAATAATCTTGCCCACATTTACAACTGCATCTTTTGAATTTGAAGAAAATAAATACTTTGTTACCATTGGTTCAATGAGCCAGTTATTAACAGAACCAGAAATAATACAGGAAGAAGAATTAAATGGAGGAATGATTACTGCATTAATATTTGAACTACAAATTCCGGTCAAACAAAGTGCTAGAGCGTTGGAAATTGTAGATGAAATTTTTTATGAACCTGATGAAGAAATAACCAAATATCGTTATGATAAAGTCAGCCAATTTTTTGAACCTATTTTTGTTTATAGAGTCCAAGATGAATGTCCATTTATAGCCCACATTCCGCACTTCAATTTGTAGTACATATACAAGTATCATAAGCAGCATAGAGGGTTAAACAGAAATACGCAATTAAGGAAGTAAAAATATAGACGTTAATTTCCATTTGACTACGAGATAGAAATTCATAAGGCATTGAGAATAAACTTAGAAAGAAAATGAGAGAATAAGATTGAATTACCTAAAAATGCCTTCATATTATGAATTACCAACAAGAAGATATTGAGAGTAAAAACATAGATCACTTAGGAATAATAGCAGGAATAATAGATGAGATAGGAATAGTAGAAAAAATCAATGAAATATTCTCAGTGGATAGTAGAGAGAAAGTAAACACAGGAAAAGTAGTCAAAGCAATTATTCTGAATGGACTAGGCTTTGTATCAAGACCACTATATTTATTTCCAGAATTCTTTAAAGATAAAGCCGTAGAACATCTAATAGGAGAAGGAATAAAAGTAGAAGACTTAAATGACGATAAAATAGGTAGAGTCATGGATAAACTCTATAAATATGGCTTAACTAAATTATTCCTAATAATCGCCTTAGAAGTAGTAAAAAAATACGGAATAAATACAAAATATTCCCATTTAGACTCAAGCTCATTACATTTACATGGAAAATATGATAATTGCCTAAATAATCTAGAGAAAGAATTAGGAATAAATCGAGAAAATCCAATTATAATAACACAGGGATATTCGCGTGACCATCGCCCAGACTTAAAACAATGTATCTTAGATTTAATAGTAAGTAGTGATGGAGATATACCATTATTTTTTAGAGGAGCATCAGGAAACGAATCAGATAAAGCAGTATTCGCTCACATCTTAGTAGAATATTCTAAACAAATAGATTTTGAAAGTATCATGGTAGCTGACAGTGCATTATATAGTGAAAGTAACTTAAAATTAATGTCAAACATGAAATGGATAAGTCGAGTACCGTTGTCCATTAAAAAAGCAAAAAATTTAGTGAAAGCCTTCATAAATAATGCCCTGAAAGCCTCTAAAATCAAGGGTTACAGCTATCTGGAAGAGAAAGTATCTTATGGAGGAATAGAGCAAAGGTGGTTATTAGTAGAAAGTGTAGAGAGAAAAAAAGCCGACTTAAATAAACTAGACAAAAAAATCCAAGAAGAGTTATTAAAAGCTAACAAACAAGTAGCGAAATTAGAACAGGAAGAATTTACGGATAAATCTTTAGTTGAATTGAAAATAAAAGAAATAACAAAGAAATTAAAATATCATCAAATATCAGACCCTCAAATTACTGAAACCAATAAAGGGAAAACAACAGGTTATAAAGTAAAATGTAAATTAAGAGAAAATAAGGAGTTAATTACACAACAGCAAAACTCTTGTGGCAGATTTATTTTAGCCACCAATATTTTGGATACACAGGAGTTAGAATCAGAAGAAATCCTCAAAATATATAAAGAACAACAATCTACAGAAAGAGGATTTAGATTTATCAAAGACCCATTATTTTTCGCGGATAGTCTGTTTGTCAAAAACCCCGAAAGAGTAGAGACAATGATGATGTTAATGGCATTATGTCTTTTAGTTTATAATTTGGGACAAAGACAATTAAGAATGTCCTTGAAGGCACAAAAAGCCACAGTTAAAAATCAACTGAATAAACCCACAGAATCTCCTACATTAAGATGGATATTTCAATGCTTCCAAGGTATTCATCTTTTGATGATACAAGGATGTAAACGAGTTCTGAACTTAACGGAGTCACACTGTCATATCTTGCAATTTTTACCTAATGCTTGTCAAAAATATTATTTATCAACTTAGTTTTTCTCTCTAATTTCACGATTTTATCGGTTATCTTTTCGATAACTGATTATATACCTTGAATTAAATATTATTATTGAAATAGCTTTTAAATACCTTCTAAAGCTCAACTTTGTGCGTTCATAATTTTGTTTTCTACTGATACGTAATTGTTCAAACCATAAGTTTTAATTGACCATTAATGTAGTAGACATCTCCGAAAACTATCTAACCTTCACCACAACTGCTTTTGAGGAAATGAAGGTTAAGTGCAAAGATACTCAGATTATACGCTATAATCAGTGCTGAAGATGCCTGCTATTGGGAATTAGCCA
>NZ_BJCE01000225.1:0-8899 GCF_005402885.1 Sphaerospermopsis reniformis | reverse complement strand
CTGCACCCTATAAATATCTGCTTAATAACTGTATACTATTCTCAATAAGCACCAGATTTTTTCAGAGGGTCTATCACCTCAAACCTTTTCCCTATCTTGGTTTCAACTTGCTTGTCGCCCCCTCAAGCTTCGCCCTTACTGTGGTCTAAAGACATGAAAACTGCTGTAAAAGCGGTACTCAGTGATTTTCATCACATTAGACATTTGGTAAAAATGAATGTAGGGACAATTCATGAATTGTCCCTAGAACAAGTTTCAAATCAAATCACGCACATTAGAGATGTCTATTAGACATTAGACCATTGAATAATGGCTCCCAAAGATAACAATTGAGACCAAGTAACATTAGCATGGGAGGTTCCCCAAGGGTTGCGTAAATAGAAAGTTCCATTAGTGGCATTATAGGCAGTAATGGTGTAAGCATGACCATTAACCACACCAAAACCACCACCATAAACGAAACCTGCTGTTAAAATTTGATTAGAATTAACCAAATTAATCAGTTGATTTTGAGTCATATTATTTACAGATTGGGAAGTCGCACTTAACCCTGTGACTTGACGAATTACTACATCCATCCAACCACCTTCTATAGCTGCGTAGGAATTATTTTGAGTACCACTGTAAGTACGACTCCAACCAGATTCAGCTAACTGGGCATAAGCTTTCTCAGCTAAGGCTACCCACAGTTCATTGTTAGTGGAAGTAGAAGCACCTCCACCCCAACCAGCATACACGGCATAACCACCATAAGTTGGCAAGTAACGATCTACTGTGACATAATCAGCTACACCATTGTTGAAGAAACGCACAGTGAAGGTATTATCACCATTGTCAATGAACATATTTTCAATGTAAGAAGGTTGCTCTTGGGCAATGGAAGATAAAGTTGCTACATAATAGCAGTCTCCCACCGCTCCTTGGTAAATGTCATCAGCACTAAGTCCATTTTGGAACAGAGAACCACTAACATAACTATAGGTATAACCTGTATCAGGTCTATCATTTCCTAAGAACCACTTACCAATGAGATTTTCCATTTGGGTAGCACTACTACCGGCAGAGAGATTACCAAAACCGGAGCGAGGGTTAGCTGGATCACCATTTGCAATCTTATTAGAAAGCACTCTCACATGATCAGCCATAGTGAAAAGGCTGGAGTTAGCAACGATGGTTCGCAAATCTGTTAGTTCATTAGCATCAATGACGCTGCCATCCTGAGCATCACGGAAAATACTAATCATGTCGTTACGACTCAAATTACCATCAGCCGCTAAGGAACTGGTTAAAGTGATAATTTGAGCATCTACTAGATTTTGACTGTACCAATCTGGAGTTGGAGTTGGAGTTGGAGTTGGAGTTGGAGTTGGAGTTGGAGTTGGAGTTGGAGTTGGAGTTGGAGTTGGAGTTGGTGTAACCTCAGTAGCATTTAACGACAAACTGTAAGTAGTATCACCATCATATTGAAACACTCGTACATAATAACTTCCCGCAGCCAACTGACGAGTAATGGATTCAGAAGTAGCACCACCATTTTCAGAACTGGAAATTACACCACCAGAACTATTGAGTAATTGAACATCTGCATCGGCACTCAAACCTGTTAAACTCAAACTAAAGTTACTTTGTGTTCCCACATTGAAACTATAGTAATCGTTAGTATCAGCACTTCCTACCCAATCACTAAAACTTTGAGTGCCTGTTAATGCACCAACAGCACGGGCTGTAGCTAGGGTATTATCAACAGGTGTAGCAGTAGCATTTAACGACAAACTGTAAGTAGTATCACCATCATATTGAAACACCCGTACATAATAACTTCCCGCAGCCAACTGACGAGTAATGGATTCAGAAGTAGCACCACCATTTTCAGAACTGGAAATTACACCACCAGAACTATTGAGTAATTGAACATCTGCATCGGCACTCAAACCTGTTAAACTCAAACTAAAGTTACTTTGTGTTCCCACATTGAAACTATAGTAATCGTTAGTATCAGCACTTCCTACCCAGTCACTAAAACTTTGAGCGCCTGTTAATGCACCAACAGCACGGGCTGTAGCTAGGGTATTATCAACAGGTGTAGCAGTAGCATTTAACGATAAACTGTAGTTAGTGTTACCGCTAAACCGATATACCCTTACATAATAACTTCCCGCAGTCAACTGACGAGTAATGGATTCAGAGGAATTGTTCCAATTATGAGAACCAGAAATTACACCACCAGAACTATTGAGTAATTGAACATCTGCATCGGCACTCAAACCTGTTAAACTCAAACTAAAGTTACTTTGTGTTCCCACATTGAAACTATAGTAATCGTTAGTATCAGCACGTCCTATCCAATCACTAAAACTTTGAGTTGCTGTTAATGTCCCAACATTACGGGCTGTAGCTAGGGTATTTCCCGCATTGTCAACAGGTGCATTTAAAAATGGAAGTTGCTGAGAACCAAGCTCTGTTGGATTAAGATTTAAAGGATCTTTATCCGGGTAAATCAAGGAATTACCCAATCCTGATAAAGATGAATCAAAAGGCTTTTCAAAAGTATCAAACATAATGCACCCCTAAATAATTTATGAATATGTTGATTACGTAGGTTGGGCAATGCAGACTATATCCAGATTCTAGTCAGCAATACTCATCTTAGGTGTACTTCAAGGATTAAACCTACCTTCCGCACCCCCCGGTGTCACAATCGCTTTTTTCGTAATTTTATTACGACCAAATGTTGTATTTTGTACCAAAGATAATGAATATTGGTAGGCAATAGCGAAGCGCTGCTGCAAGCAGTTCGTCAATTCTAAATCTCCAAATGGCCAATTTTTCGTTGTGTGACAGTTGAGGGTGCGGAATGTGAGATTAAATATTATTGCTATACATATAATGATTTATGCCAATTTGACAACAGTAAAAAATAATTTTTTAGTAAAAAACATAACATTAAATTATCCAAGAATTACGCAAAAATGACGTAAGTAAAAGCCTTGATTTATCTTATGGTGACTTATTCACTCGTTCCCAGTCTCCAGACTGGGAATGTAAACCTAGAGGTTCTACCTCTCTAAAACCCAAGAGGTTGTTTCAAAAGTTTTTTTATTGTCATCAATGACACTGATTGATCCCCCCAACTCCCCTTAGAAAGCAGGGCTAAATTCTTTAAAGTCACCCTGGAAAAAGGGGATTTAGGGGCAATACTTTTCGGTTAAGCCCAAAAAATAAAATTCTGTAGGTTGGGTTGAGGAACAAAACCCAACATTTATAGACATTTCTTGGGTTTCACTTTGTTCAACCCAACCTACAAAAATCCTTAACCGAACAGTATTGGATTTAGGGGGATCTGAAAATATTTGATACATCATGAGAGACTTTTAGAACATCCTCTAAATTCTCAAACCATAGGAATTAAGAGAAGTTTTCTTACCGAATATCCAATCTAATTGTTTTGGTAATAATGCTGCTAAATTATAATTATTGACTATTGTTTTTCTTGCTGCTGCACGAATAACTTTCATATCTTCTGCATTATCCAAAGCTAGATTTACCTTTTCAGCAATTTGTACAGGAGAAAAGAAATCTGCCAAAAGTCCATTTTTACCATCTTCAATGATCTCTACAACTGGGGGAGTATTGGAAGCTATGAGTAAACATCCTACAGACATTGCTTCTAACATTGACCAGGATAAAACAAAAGGACGGGTTAAGTAAATATGGGCTGAGGAAGCTTGTAAAAGTTGTAGATATTCATGGGTAGGTAGTCTACCAGTAAAATGTAATCTCGATAAATCTAAATCTAGACTTTCTAACATTAACTGTTTATAGGTTTTCCCATCAGCAAGATGTTTACTATAAAATACCTTATCTTCCCCATCAACTACAATATGACAATTTGGGCGCTGTTGTTGAATTAATGCTACTGCTTCCATAAACTGAGGAAAACCCCGATAAGGTTCAAAACCTCTTGCTGAATAGGTAACTAATTCTGTGACGTGGGAAAGATCCAAATTGATGCTAGGTAAAAATAATTTAGTATCTGGTTTACTGATAAAGTAATTAGTATCAATGCCATCGTGACAAACAGTGATTTTATGATGATATTCTTGGGGAAATTGTTGACGCTGCCAGTTAGTAGGAGAAAGTCCGCGATCGCAATGGTATAAATCCAGTAAAATCGGTGAATTTTTTACCCTAATACGACATATATCATCTACACTTAATGGATCACAAGGATCAAAACCTGCATCTGAACCGCGACTATGATAAAACCATTCAAAGAAACATAATAATTCTGCTTGGGGAAAAACTTCTTTTATAAATAAAGTTAGTCCCCAACCAGAATGACCATAAATGATATCTGGAATAAAACCTTGATTTTTTAATCGTTGTGCCATCCGATATACTGCTTGTCCGGTAAGAACTGCATTTTCTAAATTGCGAATATAATAATGTGTTTGACTTGCTACTGTGCGGGAAGGTTGATAAATTACCTTCTGTACACCTGGTATATGTCCTTGTTGATTATTTGTGGCAAATACCACTTGATAATTCTGATCTTGTCCTAAAGTTTTAACTAAGTGGCGAAATTGTCCGGGGAAGTTGGGATGTAAAAATAAAATGCTTTTCATATTTCCGGTAGCATTTTTCATACAATTTGAATATGCTTGTTTTAGCCATATAATTAGGGTTTGCTGAGAAAGTCTTTCCGTGAAGGCATAGGAGTCAGGAGTCAGGAGTCAGGAGTCAGGAGGAGATTTGAAAATTTCTTTGCCATCTCTTGAAATCCCAAAAAATGCACACTTTTTCCGGTATACCCTTCAAAACCCTTGCACTAATTTCTGTGTTTATCAGCCTCTAACCTTTGATATATCAAGGTTTTAGGTTTATTCAGCAAACCCTAATTATGATTTCAAAAATATTTTACTTGAGATTTTTTAATATGGAAGTTCTGAGGCGTTTTTGGAGGATATTTAAATCATATTTTCATAATTCAATTACAAATTCTTTATTAACAGACATGAAGCATGGGAAGCATGGGAAGTATGGGTAGCAAGGGAGTCACCCATCACCCATCACCCATCACCCATAACCATCTATCTAACTTCTTTCAAACTCTCAACCTGCTTAGTAAACATCTCCGTAAATAAACTCAACACACTCCGTTCCTCACGCACCTTAATATTAGCAGTAATAGACATCCCCGACTGTACAGGAATGTTTCTACCGTGAGCATTTATCGTCTGACTATCTAAACTAACTTTCGCTGGAAATCTATAATATTGATAAGTCTGATCAGGAGGTAAAGCATCCGATCCGATATTAATCACTTTACCTTTAATATCTCCAAACTCACTAAAAGGAAAAGAATCAACTCTCACATCTACATTCATTCCTTCCCGCACAAAACCAATATCTTGATTGGTGATAAATACCTCCGCTACATATTTATCATTAGGTACAATCTGCAATAATGTCTGAGTGGAATTAGCTACAAAACCAGGATTTTTCGCTTGCATATCAAATACTATCCCCGCTACAGGAGCGCGAAGTTCTTGATATTTAACATTTAACTGAGTTTGGGATATCTTGCTATTAACATCTGCCAATCTTTGCTCATTTTCCAAAATAATTCTCATGAATTGGCTGTCAATTTCCGCAATTCGCTTTTTATTATTGGCTATCTGATCTAAAACATTTTTATCTGTCACCGCTACAGTATTCGTTACTTCCTCCTGTCCTCTTTTAATATCAAACTCTAGGCGTTTTTCTTCTTCTCTCAATTGTTCTATTTCTGCTTTCAGAGTTTGTACTTGTTGTTGCTGATTCAGATATTGTAATTGAGAAATCCCCCCTTCTTCTGCTAGGGTTTTAACTTTATCTAAAATTTGTTGTTGAATTGCTAAACCATTTTGAGTATCTTTGATCTTGACTTTGGTTTGCGATAGTTGCTTTCTGATTTTTTCAACTTCTAATTGTGCTGCATTAGACCGAGATTCTAATTCTTTTCTGGCAGCTAGGAGGCGTTGTTGTTCATCAATTCCACCACTTATTCCTGGTGTAGAATTTCTTAATTGAGAACGCAATAAATCATTGTCAGCGACTAATGAAGCTCGACTTTTCAGGAGAAAAGCTGTTTCTGGTGGCAAGTTACTGCTTAAAAAATTCAATTCTGAGGTGATACCGTTACTTGCACTCATCAAGCGACGATAAATATCGTTTTCTTTAATTAAAGCAGCACGAATCTTGTTTAAGGAACTTAACTCAGCTAAGGTGGCAACGGATTCAAATGTTAAGAGCAAGTCTCCTTTCTTTACTTCTTGTCCATCTTTCACATAAACAGATTTGACAACACCACTAATAGGAGCTTGCACTTCTTTTACTGTTCCCTCTGGTTTTAACTGACCGGTCGCGGGAACTACTTGTTCAATTTTGGCATAATAAGCCCAACCCACTCCAAAACAAGCTATAACCATCAGGGTGATCATGATGGTACGTGACCAAACTGGTGATTGACGTAAAACTATAGATTGATCAAAACTATCTTGATAAGCTACACGAGTCAAAGTCTCTGTTCTAGCTTTCTTGGCAGGTGTCAGCAACTGTACACTACTTTGTTTTTTTCCGTTGCCATTACCGTTACCGTTGATATGATTACCATTATGTTGAGTCATAACAATTTTAGATTTTGGATTTTAGATTTTGGATTTTAGATTTTGAATTTTAGCGTCAGGAGTCGTAGGGGCGAAGCATTCGGGCAACAAATGATCAATTTTATGAACAGGTTATTTTCCTGTAAGGGCGAAGCATTCGGGCAACCAATTATCAATTTTAGCAACAGGCTATTTTCCTGTAAGGGCGAAGCATTCGGGCAACCAATTATCAATTTTAGCAACAGGTTATTTTCCTGTAAGGGCGAAGCATTCGGGCAACCAATTATCAATTTTAGCAACAGGCTATTTTCCGAATGCTTCGCCCCTACTTCACCCGTACAGGAGTCAGGAGTTATTAATTTTGGATTTTGGATTTTGGATTTTGGATTGTTTTTCTTAACTCCAATCTAAAACCTAAAATCTAAAATTTCCTTCCCCTATTCCCTATTCCCTATTCCCTATTCCCACTGATAACTGATAACTGATAGCTGATCACTAATAACTAATTACAAATTAACTTCTTGTTGTTGATATAGGTAGAAATAATGACCTTTAGCAGTCATTAATTCTTGATGATTACCTTGTTCTATCACCCTACCGCCATCCATAACAACGATTGTATCTGCATTACTAACAGTATTGAGACGGTGAGTAATAAAGAAGACTGTTTTACCTTGAAAAGCTCTAGCTAAGTTGAGGCATATTTGTCTTTCTGTGGGATAATCTAAGGCGCTGGTAGCTTCGTCCAAAACTAATAATTTAGGTTTTTGTAAAATGGAACGAGCGATCGCTATTCTTTGTCTTTGTCCTCCAGAAAGATTAGAACCTTTTTCCCCTACTCTGGTGTTATAACCATTGGGCAAATTCATGATAAATTCATGGGCAACTGCTATCCTGGCCGCTTCGATAATTTCTTCTGTAGTTGCATCAGGATTAGTCAATGCAATATTTTCTTCTACAGTACCATCAAACAAAAGCGGATCTTGCGGTACAACCCCAATTTGTCTGCGTACTGAATAAAGTTCTACTTTGCTGATGTCGTAACCATCAATCAAAATTCTGCCAGACTCGATGTTATAAAGTCTTAGCAGTAATTTCATCATTGTGCTTTTACCTGAACCACTTTGTCCGACGATACCGACAAATGTACCAGAGGGAAAATCAAGACTCACATTGTTTAGTTGCAGTGGTCCACTGGGAGCAAAGCGGAAGCAAACATTTTCATATTTAACAGCACCCATGATCCCAGGTAAGGGAATATTATCTTTGTCTGTTTCTGCTTCTTGGGGTGTGTCCACAATATCACTTAATCGCTCTAAAGATAAACCAGTTTCTTGGAAGTTTTGCCAAAGTTGTGCTAACCGCAAAATAGGACTAGTCACATAACTGGAAATAATTCTAAAGGCGATTAATTCCCCTAATGTTAATTCTCCTTTTAATACTAAATAAGCTCCTACCCACAAAACTAATAAGCTACTGAGTTTGTTGAGAAACTGACTGGTAGAATTAGCTAAAGTGGAAGTGATGACTGTTTTAAAACCTGCGGATACAAACCGAGCATAACGTTCTTGCCAGGAAAAACGCGATCGCAATTCAATATTTTGCGCCTTTACTGTTTGAATACCTGACATTACCTCCACTAAATAAGATTGAGTTGCTGCATTACGTTCTGCTTTGGTACGTAATTGTCGGCTCACCGTGGGGGCGGCAATTAATGTAATCACCACAAATAGGGGAATTGTTCCCAAACCCACTAAAGTTAATTGCCAACTATAAAACAGCATCACGATGATATAAACCACCGAGAATACTGCATCTAATACCACTGTTAAAGCTGTCCCTGTGAGAAACTGACGGATATTTTCTAATTCATTGATGCGAGTTGCTAGTTCACCCACAGGTCTACGTTCAAAATAACGTAAAGGTAATCTGAGTAAATGGTCAATAATTTGTGACCCTAAGCTCATGTCAATGCGGTTGGTTGTATCCACAAATAAGTATGTCCGCAATGTAGTTAGTATTGCTTCAAATACACCCACTGCTAATAATAACACCCCTAAAATATTCAGGGTATTAATACTATTTTGAACGATGACTTTATCAATGATTAATTGAATCACCAGAGGATTAGCTAAAGCAGCTAATTGGACGAATAATGAAGCGATAAAGACTTTTATTAATACCCCACGTCGACTTGATCGCTAATGTACAAACATACTTAATCCAAAGTGTTGTTCGGGGTTTTCTTGGTG
>NZ_BJCE01000224.1:0-8944 GCF_005402885.1 Sphaerospermopsis reniformis | reverse complement strand
TGCTGTTAGTGTGTATGTTCTCTTTGACTGTCTGGGCATTGGTTCTTTGTATTGGTTGTCGATGTACTGTTTGCGTCTACTGACTACACTTCAATAGTTGTTGATTACTTGTGACCTCTCACTGCTGACTGGCGACTGGGGACTGGTGACTGGTGACTGGTGACTGGTGACTGGTGACTGGGGACTGGGGACTGGTGACTGGTGACTGGGGAAGAAAATTTTAGATTTTAGATTTTAGATTTTAGATTTTAGATTTTAGATTGGAGTGAACAAAATCCAAAATCCAAAATCCAAAATTGAATTACCAATTACCAATTACCAATTACCAATTACCAATTACCAATTACCAATTCCCTATTTATATGTTTCTTCCATTTTTTTCGCCAATTCGACATCTAAATTACTGATAGCATTACCGATGTCGTGGGTGACAAGATTCACCTTTACAGTGCTGTAAACATTAGACCATTCGGGGTGATGTCCCATTGTTTCTGCGTAAACACCTGCTGTTACCATCCAACCTAAAGCGGTAGCAAAGTCTTTAAATTTGTATTCTTTGTATAATTTGCCTTCTTTAATTTGCCATCCTGGTAAACTGTTTAGGGCTTGTTGTAGTTCGGTTTCGTTGAGTTTTTGTGCTGCCATGTTCTGGGTTTATACTTTATACAGAGATTTCTAAAGACCTATTTTAACAAATGGGGTATGATAATTTTGATTGTCTGAATCAGGATATTCAGGATTTAAGGATTTACAGGATGTTAGATTAATACCAATTCTCTATGAAGTTGCAGTTAATTTTTTTTACTAACCGCAAAGTACGCAAAGTACACAAAGGAAGACAGTAAATTAAGACGTTAAAGATTTAGTGCAATGTTACAGAGAAATGGTATAGGGATGATTTGTTTGGGAGATAAATAAAGTATACTTGATTTTTATTCTGACTCCTGACTCCTGACTCCTGCTGTACTATCTTTTTCTGTTTTTCCGTTTCCGTCTTTTTAGCAATATTCGCAGATAACGAAAATTCAAATAACGCCGATATCGCTGTATTACTTCCTTACCAACAAGTAGCGCACCTAACCAAAATACAATTTCTGCAAAAACCAATAAAGCTGGTACTAATAGGGCTTTTTGGGCAACTGCAAGTGGGAGAAATGGTAAAATGAGAGCGATCGCTAACCAGGGTAAAAATGAGACTATAATTAAAACTAAACCCAGCTTTTGCATCTTTTCTGTTAATGACAGAATTTGAGTTTAGTGTTTTTATGTGTTTGGTTGGAGTGGCTTACTTTACATTAATTTTCATCATCACCAAATTGTTAATCCTGTAAATCCTAAAATCCTGGATATCCTGATTCTGACTAATTCTTAATCCCCGTTGTCGCAATACCGCGAATTAACTGCTTTTGTCCAATCAAAAATAACACCATTACAGGAACAGTAGCAATTGTCACAGCCGCCATCATCAGCGGCCAATTATTGGTAAACAGTTCTTGAAATTCTGCTAAAGCCAGTTGTACAGTTCTTAATTCAGGTTTGGTTGTAAACACCAAAGGTTTAAATAAATCATTCCATTCACCGATAAAGGTGAACAAAAATAGAGTTACTAAAGCGGGACGTGCTAAAGGTAACATTACCTGCCATAAAATTTGCAGTCGGTTTGCTCCATCAATGGCAGCAGCTTCTTCCAATTCTACGGGAATTGTCTGGAAATATTGACGTAACAGAAAAATCCCAAAACCATTAACCGCAGTGGGTAAAATTAAAGCCCAGTAAGTATTTATCATGTTTCCCCACTTCAAAACCAGGAAAATGGGAATCACCAATAACTGAAAGGGAATGACTAAAGTGGCCAGTATAACTAGTAGTATTGCTTGTTTACCCCAAAATTTCAGCCTAGCGAGGGCGTAACCAGCCAGGGCAGATGTGATAATCTGAAAAGCTGTAACTGCGATCGCTACTAAGGTAGAATTAGCAAAAGCCAGTAAAAACTTGCCTCGTTCCCAAGCTTCCTGGTAATTGGCCAAAGTCCAGTTATTTTCTCCCCCAACTCCCGGTGTAGCACCCACAGGAGCAAAGGAAGTGAGAACAACCACGAATAATGGTAGTAAAACTATGAATGCTCCTAGCAGTAACAGTAAAAAGCTCCAAAAGTTCGTGTTTTGCCAATTCCAGTTGAGTTTAGACATGGTTGATAACTTCAAAATCATTGGTTTTTCCTAGTCAGACTATAGAAAACGGGGAATAAAGGATGGAAATACTTGACTTTTGATGGGGTGCTAATTGGTAAAAATTAATCTAATTACCATAACTTCTTGTTAAGTTAAATTAAACAATAGTGATGATTGCCCACAATTGAGTGGGTGAATTAAATTTCAGTAGCAAAATAATTTAGGGGTACGGAGTCAACCTACTATGCAGCAACTTGTTGAACAAACTCAAGAAATTGATTTTCAGAGCGAAAAATACAAAGATGCTTATAGCCGAATTAATGCGATTGTAATTGAAGGGGAAGAAGAAGCATATCATAATTACATCAGATTAGCTGAACTGTTGCCAAATAGTAAAGATGAACTGATCAAGCTTTCAAAGATGGAAAACAAACACAAGAAAGGCTTTGAAGCTTGTGGACGCAATTTATCAGTTACTCCTGATATACAGTTTGCTAAGAAGTTTTTCTCAGGACTGCATGAAAACTTCCAAAAAGCAGCAGCAGACGGTAAAGTTGTGACTTGTCTGTTAATTCAATCTTTAATTATTGAATGTTTTGCGATCGCAGCTTATAACATCTACATTCCTGTAGCTGATGATTTTGCCCGCAACATTACTGAATGTGTAGTTAAAGACGAATATAGTCATCTAAACTTTGGTGAGGTTTGGTTGGAAGCAAACTTTGAAGATTCCAAAGCAGAATTAGAAGCAGCCAACCGTCAAAACCTGCCTATTGTCTGGCAAATGCTCAACAAAGTAGCTGATGATGCTAAAATCTTGGGCATGGAAAAAGATGCCTTGGTAGAAGACTTCATGATTCAATACGGAGAAGCATTAAGTAACATTGGCTTTACAACCCGTGACATCATGCGTCTTTCTGCCTACGGACTGGCAACCGTTTAGGGACACTGGGGAGTGGGGAGTGGGGACTGGGGACTGGTGACTGGGGACTGGTGACTGGGAAAAAATCAAAACTCCTGAACTCCTGTAACTCCTGACTCCTGACTCCTGACTCCTTTCAGGAATTACTCATTATTCAGACACCTTATATAGTATTTTTAAGAATTAGAGATTATTTCTAATAACCAGCTTTGTATAGCACACGCCTAAAATATCACTAATGTTTGGTCTAATTGGACATCTGACAAGTTTAGAACACGCTCAATCTGTAGCTCAAGAATTGGGATACCCAGAATATGCCG
Source organism: Sphaerospermopsis reniformis (assembly GCF_005402885.1). Classification (NCBI taxonomy): domain Bacteria; kingdom Bacillati; phylum Cyanobacteriota; class Cyanophyceae; order Nostocales; family Aphanizomenonaceae; genus Sphaerospermopsis; species Sphaerospermopsis reniformis. The sequence goes on along the minus strand of NZ_BJCE01000224.1, from coordinate 5,531 downwards.
ATCAAGGGCTAGATTTTTGGTGTAGCGCCCCGCCGCAAATAGTTGATCACATCACCGTTACCAGCGTAACAGGTCAAAAAATTGAAGGAAAATATGTAGAGTCTTGCTTTTTGCCAGAAATGTTGGCAAATCGGCGGATTAAGGCTGCAACACGCAAAATACTGAATGCTATGGCTCATGCTCAAAAGCATGGTATTGATATTACGGCTTTGGGTGGGTTTTCTTCAATTATTTTTGAGAACTTTAATTTAGAGCAGTTTCAACAAGTCCGTAATGTCACATTAGAGTTTGAACGGTTCACTACAGGCAATACCCATACAGCTTATATTATTTGCCGTCAGGTAGAAGCAGCTTCCCAGCAATTAGGAATAGAACTTTCAAAAGCAACTGTAGCAGTGTGTGGGGCGACTGGTGATATTGGGAGTGCAGTTACTCGCTGGCTGGATAAAAAAACAGATGTCCAAGAACTACTATTGATCGCCCGTAACCAAGAGCGTCTGCAAGCACTACAGGCAGAATTGGGACGTGGTAAGATTATGGGTTTAGACGAGGCACTACCCCAAGCAGATATTGTAGTTTGGGTGGCGAGTATGCCCAAAGGTGTAGAAATTGACCCCACAGTGTTAAAGCAACCATGTTTATTGATTGATGGTGGCTATCCTAAAAACTTAGGGACAAAAATTCAGCATCCAGGTGTGTATGTGTTAAATGGTGGAATTGTGGAGCATTCCCTGGATATTGACTGGAAAATTATGAAAATCGTGAATATGGAAGTTCCAGAACGGCAATTGTTTGCTTGTTTTGCGGAATCAATGTTATTGGAATTTGAGAAGTTATACACTAACTTTTCTTGGGGGCGCAATCAGATTACCGTAGACAAAATGGAATATATTGGTCAACTATCGCTTAAACATGGTTTTAGACCATTATTAGTTTAGAGGCTGGTGATTGGTGATTGGTGATTGGGAAACATGAAAAAAATTGATTACCCAGTCACTATTCCCCAGTCCCCAGTCCCCAGTCACTATTCCCCAGTCCCCAGTCCCCAGTCACTATTCCCTAACTATGGCAACTACTGAACGCAAACCCCTATTATTGGATTTTGAAAAGCCTTTAGCAGAACTGGCTACTCGCATTGATCAAATTCGGCAACTAGCAGATGAAAATGGTGTGGATGTTTCCGGGCAAATTCGCCAACTGGAAACTAGAGCGATGCAACTGCGGGAGGAAATTTTTAGCAGTTTGACACCATCTCAAAGACTGCAAGTGGCAAGACATCCGCGCCGTCCTAGTACATTAGATTACATCCAGGCGATTAGTGATGAATGGATGGAGTTACATGGCGATCGCTGTGGAGGTGATGATCCAGCTTTAGTGGGTGGTGTGGGTCGTTTGGGTGGACAACCTGTGGTGATGTTGGGTCATCAAAAAGGCCGGGATACTAAAGATAATGTCGCCCGGAATTTTGGCATGGCTGCACCTGGAGGCTACCGTAAAGCATTACGGTTAATGGAACACGCCAATAAATTTGGTATGCCCATTATTACCTTTATTGATACCCCCGGTGCTTGGGCGGGGATAGAAGCAGAACATCAAGGACAAGGTGAAGCGATCGCTTATAATTTACGGCAAATGTTTTGTTTTGATGTGCCAATTCTCTGTACCGTCATTGGTGAAGGTGGTTCTGGTGGTGCTTTGGGTATTGGTGTAGGCGATCGCCTCCTGATGTTTGAACACTCGGTTTATACCGTTGCTACCCCAGAAGCTTGCGCTGCTATTTTGTGGAAAGATGCAGCTAAAGCACCCCAAGCCGCAGTAGCATTAAAAATCGTTTCCCACGATCTCAAAAACTTAGGCATTATTGATCAGATTTTACCAGAACCTATCGGTGGCGCTCATTCTGACCCCTTAACCACAGCTACCACCCTCAAACAAGCTTTGTTAGATAATTTGGATGAACTTAACCGCTTAACACCAGCCGAGCGCCGTCAACTGCGCTATGAGAAATTTAGAAAAATTGGTGTGTTTACCGAAATTGCTCAATAAAAATAATAACTATATCTGATTAGCAATTCAACAATGCTATAATTGCCTATAGCTTAAAGATTCTTAACAATCTGAGCAGCTATAGGCATTTTGTTGTGTATTCATGAAACAGCCTGATATAAAAGCCTAATTATTCACGTCAAGACTTTCGGATCTGACAGGTAAGGCTGATAACAGGCAATATACCCATATTGATAAACGATTCTAGCAATATTGAGCATAAAATCAACTGATTTTAAGAATTATTTAACTGATTGGGTAGGTAGTGAATAGCAAAACTGCCAAAAAAATTGGAGATACCATGAGTTTTGAGCAGAAAAGACGCGCTTTAATTACTGGTGCAAGCAGTGGAATAGGCAAAGCAACGGCTTTAGCCTTTGCCAAGGCGGGAATAGATGTTGCTTTAGTCAGCCGTTCTCAGGAGAAGTTAGAAGGGGTAGCAGCAGTAGCAAAAGAAATAGGAGTAGAAGCAAAAGCTTTCACCGTTGATCTGGGTAGTGTTGCCCAAGTAAAAACCAAAATTCAGGCGATCGCCGATGAATTTGGCGACATAGACATTTTGGTAAATAATGCCGGTATAGGATACACTGCCAATTTAAGCGATACTTCCTTAGAAGACTGGCAGCGGGTAATGGATTTAAATATTACCAGCGTCTTTCAGTGCATGATGGCAATTGTGCCAGGAATGAGGCAACGAGGTAAAGGGACAATTATTAACATTGCCTCAATAGCTGCCAAACAAGCTTTTGCTGGTTGGGGGGCTTACTGCGTCAGCAAAGCTGGTTTACTCGCCCTTTCTCAAACATTGGCACAAGAAGAACGAGTCCACGGCATTCGTGTAACAGCAATTTGTCCGGGTGCTGTCAATACTGAAATTTGGGATACGGAAACAGTTAATGTTAACTTTGACCGTACCAAAATGTTAACTCCAGAAATAGTAGCTCAGACAATTCTGCACACTGTTTTATTACCACAAGAAGCAGTCATTGAAGAATTAACATTGATGTCTAATGCTGGTGTTCTTTAATTGTTAGGTGACAGGTGACAGGTGACTGGGGACTGGTGACTGGGGACTGGTGACTGGGGACTGGGGACTGGTGACTGGGAAAAAGATAAATAACCCAATTACCAATTACCAATTACCAATTACCAATTACCAATTACCAATTACCAATTACCAATTACCAATTACCAATTACCAATTACCAATTACCAATTATCAATTGTCAATTATCAATTATCAATTACCAAGACTAATACCATGACTATTGCTAGTTCTAACGGTTCTAATCGCTCACAATCTCCTTTGATTCCTGATTTAGCGCAAGTGATCAGTAGCAGACCTGACCGCAATACCCATAATGGTAAACAGGCAGATTTGCACCCACCCTCAGAGGAAAGCACGGAGCAAATGATGGAAGCCGTGCGGACAATGCTGATCGGTGTTGGAGAAGATCCAGAACGAGAAGGATTATTAAAAACACCAAAGCGCGTAGCTGAAGCTATGAAATTTCTCACCAGTGGTTATAACCAATCCTTAGAAGAACTGGTGAATGGGGCGATTTTTGATGAAGGCCATGAAGAAATGGTGTTAGTGCGAGATATTAATTTCTTCAGTCTTTGTGAACATCATATGTTGCCATTTATGGGTAGAGCGCACGTTGCTTATATCCCGAATCAAAAAGTTGTCGGTTTAAGTAAATTGGCGCGAATTGTGGAAATGTATGCTCGTCGTTTACAAGTTCAAGAAAGACTAACTCGCCAAATTGCCGAAGCAGTGCAAACTATTCTTGAGCCAAAGGGTGTAGCTGTAGTGATGGAAGCTACCCATATGTGTATGGTGATGCGTGGTGTACAAAAACCTGGTTCTTGGACTGTTACCAGTTCTATGGTTGGTGTTTTCCAAGATGAGCAAAAAACCCGTGAAGAATTTTTGAATTTGATTCGTCATCAAGCTGCTTTCTTTTAGGAATTAGCACTTTTTCGATTATTAGCAATATCGCTCATTCTCAAATTTTTTCAGGGGGTGAGTGATATTTTTTTGGTGATGGGTGATTGGGAAGAATGAATTTATTCCCAATTCCCAATTCCCAATTCCCAATTCCCTTGTTATATAACTGAACTTTAGACTAAAAACACAAAATGACTCAGGGAAAATGATCGCTCTCTTTTAGTCTAAAGTCCAGTAGAAAGGCAAGTGTCTATTGGTGCAATGGATACTTCATTAAAACCTTATGATATGGCGGTATTGGCGGCAATTCTTGTCCGGGCTGAAGATTTGCAACAACAAGGATTTTCATGGGTGGGTTTCTGTGAATTAGATTCTGATCTTCAACCTTGGGATAAAAATGGTGTAGCAAAACCTATTCTTAGTGATCTTTATCATGCTTCTCGTATCTGGGTGTATCGAGATTTTTTGGTGGAAGATGTGGATGAACTTCCTGAATTTTGGCTTTCTTAGAATTGATTATCCACACCCTACATAGTATTCTCTACACCTAATATTCAGGTGTTAATAAAAGTAATTGCTGTTTTATTAGTTTTCTGACTCCGTTTAAATCTAACTCTGTTTGTTTGATAATATCGGCTATTTTGGCATCACCATTACATTTCTGCATAAACTCAAATTCCGCATCTGATAATTTGATGATTTGGTAATCATAGTTAAATATACATTTGCTGGGAAACCCATCTATACAAGGGTTGAGTTCTGGCGTTGCTGCTAATAAGCTGTTATCGTCTGTCCAGTCGTATTTGGTTAATGGGGGACGAGTGAGGAAAAATTCGTAATGTGTTACTTCTGGATTCAGTAATTCTATTAGGCGGTAACGTTGGCGTTGGCGTAGCCCGCCGGAGGCATCGCCTAAATTTCCTGCTCTTTCTATTAACTCTGGTGCTTTACCCAATAGTGTTTCTAAATCCCAAAATCCTGGATTAGAAAAACCTACAAAGTCTAATTCTGAAGCGTCTATTAATTCAAATAATGTATCAATATTATAGTCTGTTTCCTGGGGATGTACGTACATATCGGCAAAACATTCATCCCTTTGGTTTTCCATTGCCCATCTTTCTTTTTCTCTCTTGACAAGACGGTTATTTTCTGGTAGAGAGGCAAATATTTTTCTGCCGACTTGCACACCATCCCGATAGTCACCACGTTTGTCACCTTGGAGAAGGGCGATCGCTTTTTGCATTAGTTGTATTTCCCATCTTCCCAATTCTCCATATACAAAAATGTGCATTAATCCACCAGGAGCGAGTTTTTTCGCTAATGCTTGAATACCACGAATGGGATCTGGTAGATGATGAAGCACACCAACGCAGTTAATTAAATCGAATTGTCCTGGTATTTGTTCCACATCATAAATACTCAGGTGATGAAATTCTACACGGTCAGCGCCAGAACTTTGACAGCGTTTCTTAGCTACTTCTAGAGTACCAGCACTTAAATCAATTCCTACTACCTGCGCTTGGGGGTTGAGATG
>NZ_BJCE01000223.1:0-8953 GCF_005402885.1 Sphaerospermopsis reniformis | reverse complement strand
TGGCTAATTCCCAATAGCAGGCATCTTCAGCACTGATTATAGCGTATAATCTGAGTATCTTTGCACTTAACCTTCATTTCCTCAAAAGCAGTTGTGGTGAAGGTTAGATAGTTTTCGGAGATGTCTATTGTCGTACAATATGAATTCGCACCAGCAACAAAAGCTTCTCTAACACAGACTTCTGTGGCTTGGGCATTAAAAATCACGACTTTAGTATTTGATGCTTCTTGTTTAATTTGCCTAGTAACTTCCACACCAGCACCGTTTGCCAAAGTCGAATTCACAAGAGCTATATGTGGTTTGTGAATGTCAATGATTTTTAATCCTTCTGATGCTGTTTGGGCTTCTCCACAAATCTCTATATCAGGAGCAGCAGAGAGTAACATTTTGATACCATATCGACTCAATTCATGGTCATCGATAATTACTGTTTTTATCATGTTGTTTACCTACTATGTTTGCGGTTTCTTCTGATTTGGCAGTATTAATGATGATATTTAGATATGGTAACTTATCTTGTAAGTTAAACAGATGACAGATATAATACTTTAAGATTTTCTTAATATTTGCATAATATGTGCATAGCAAATTTTCTTAGAGGATGTCTGAAAAGTTTTGAGAAAGTGATTTTGATTACGCCAATTGCTTCAACATTAAACGAATCATAGCTACATAAATAAAAGCCTCTGTTGTTTCAGGTAAAATCTCATAGTCCTTACTCAGTCTTCGACACGAGTTAAACCAACCAAAAGTTCTTTCCACAAGCCAACGTTTGGGCAGTACAACAAATCCTTTTTGTTCTTCGTGTCGTGTGACAACACTGCACAGCAAACAATAAACATCCATAACCCAATGCTCACACGCACCCATAAACGCAGACGCTCATGGATTTTCTCCCATGTCCCATCTTTTCTCCACTGCCGAAAATAGTGGTAAACAGTTTTCCATTTCGGGCAGTCGTGAGGCAGCATTCGCCATGCACAACCTGCAGACAGGATGTAAAGTATGGCATTTACCACTGCTTCCATATCAACACTACGTTTTCTACCTCCTTTTTTAGCTTCTAGAATTAACCCTGATAACAGTTCCCACTGTTGAGAAGTCAAATTACTTGGGTAGGATGCATTCATAGCTCTCGTAACGCTGTCATACTTACGTGTTTTTTCTACTGACAGGATACCGTTACGTGGGCTTTCTTACTTCTCAGACATCCTCTAAGAAGTGAGACTCTAAAATTTTTTATTATTTTCATTCATATAAGTCTAAAGATAGATTTTTATGAATAAAGATGCAAACTCAACTGCATTTTTTAATATTTTTATACCTTTTGACAGAAGTCAAATTAAAAATTGTAGGCATAACATATATTAATCTAGGACTTACGCATTGACAGGATCAACCAAATATGAGGTACGGATTTCAGGCTTTTTAACGTGATTTTTTAATGATTTTTGAGTGATCGCTATTGATCGGAAGTTAATCGACAAAAGCCTGAAACGACGGATTTTCGTTCATGCACATCATGGTGAATTTGTACAGTGCGTAAGTCCTATAATCATGCTCTTTCTGCTACTAATTTTTTTTCTGCCAAAAGGGTCGCACTTCTAGATATGACATCTAAAATGTCTGCTGGCTCAAGCAGAATAATTTGTTCTAAAACTTCCTGTTTAATTTCTTCAACAGGGCGGCTTTTAAAACTGTTAGCATAATTCAATGGGCTATTTTCCCAACGCTGACGATAGGCAGATAAAGATATATGACCGTCCAAATACTCTTGTAAAGATTCACTATCACCACCACTCACTTTTGCCAAACGCAAAAAGTTTTTAGAGTCAGCTTCAGGAACAACTTTCGCTTTTAACCATCTATACACGGTTGTAGTATCAACACCTATTCTTTCAGCTAACTTTTTCTGAGTCCAACCTTCTTCTAATAAATGTTCAATTAATTCTGCTAGTCGTTTTTGACGTTCTTGCATAGTAGAAAACCTGGTTCTACCAGTTATAAACTTTACTTATTATTCCACTTTATATTTATTATGATAACGTTGGCAACTTTAAATATTGATGTTTAACCCTGAAATTGGATTGAAAGTATCTACTTCATCAGATTTTTGGGCTGATTTAGTACATTTGCGATGCCAACTTTGCTTAGTTTTATATAAGCGTTTAGCAATACTCAAAGTGGGTGAGGCTTGCTAATTTATTTTATTCACTAATTGAAGACTAAACCTCTTTCCTTTACAAGAGTTTGAGGAAAATTCTCTATCAACTATCTACCACAAACCAAGAAACATTTTGGATCACATTGGCAGGGAATTGTTAAGAAATTATAAATAATATGCCAGTCTAGATGGCATTGTGCAAAAATTTTAATTGCACGGTGCAAAGTTAAAAAATCTACTTGACTAAGCATCCGTCAACAAACAAGGTGTCATCACTAGGAAAGCGAAGTTATGGCCTATATGACGGAATCTAGGCGAGATCCTGTGAATGGGGGGGGAAACCAAACCAGGTCATCTTCTGATTTTACCGTATTTGAGAATACAAGAAATCTTCTCCTGGAAGACAAAAGTGATCCAATGGGGTTAGAGACTGACTCTGAACAAAATCAAGCTGATAGTCAAAGCGTATCAAAGATAGAAAATCAGCTAAATGAGGCTGAAGCTTTAGAACTAGATAGATTAGAAAAGAAAATTGAAAAGGGTTTAAGAGGATTTTGGGAAGTAGGCCAGTCTTTGGATCAAATTCGAGACAAACGACTTTATCGCCAAAACTATAAAACCTTTGAGGAATATTGTCTCAACCGTTGGGAATTCTCCCGTCGTTCTGCTTATCGCTTGATACAAGGTGCATCGGTTTATGAAAATCTGAGACGTGGATCACAAACTTCTGAAAATGTGACCCATGGATCACAAAATTCTGAGGATGCTACCTGTGGATCACAAACTTCCGAAAATGTGACCCGTGGATCACAAAACTCTGAGGATGCTACTTGTGGATCACAAACTTCCGAAAATGTGACCCGTGGATCACAAATTAAAATTCTGCCGACAAACGAACGCCAAGTTAGACCTTTAACAACTCTATCCCCAGACGAACAGCGAGAAGTTTGGGCTAAAGCAGTTTCTACAGCACCCGGTGGAAAAGTCACATCTGGTCATGTTGCCCAAATTGTTAGAGAGTACCACCGTGAAAATTCAGGGAATAAATCTAGAAAAAGTTACTCTTTTGACAAGCAAAAGCAATCAACTAATGATTCTCAGCAGTCAGTAAACCGTAGTTGCTGGAATTGTATGTATTGTAGTCGGGATTCGGTAAAGGATGATCCACAAAGTTTTTATTGCGATCGCCTGGGTAAATTGAGTTTTGTTGAGAAAGACGGCAACCAACGTGGTGCAGAATGCGAATACTGGACTTACCGCTTTGGAGAATCTTCTCAAGTCAGAAAAAATGTCATCCCATTACGAGAAACTTTTAACGTGAATTTACAACTTCCAGCACATTTACAACCTCTGCTGCAAGATGCTGCTAAAGATTCAGGGTTAACTGTTATGGACTGGTTGACAAAACTGGTAGAAGAAAAGCTTTCACACGAAAATGAAAATCAAGATACAGATATTGATGAAAATTTCGTGGGTACTGTAGTTTCAGAAGTTGCTTGATATTCAGGATTTGGTAATCACTGGATAATATCATTTAGGGTAAAAGTGAAGGCAGAATTAGAAATTTTTGAAATTTTGAGGGGTAATTATATTTTAAATAGCATTAATCAATAACGGTTAAATGCTGAGGTTTTTCACACTCATCCTTTTTTCAGATGCACGAACCGCAGAGGCGCAGAGAACGCAGAGGAAGAGGAAATTGGGAGAGTTTTTGGTGTGGCTGTGTTTATTTTTTTCAAAGTTTGAATGATCTCAATTGTTAAAACACTTTTTAAATAAAAAGTTTTAAAAAATGGAATTTGTTAATCAATAAAAATGAAATTATATGATTTTCAATCATAAACAATAAACAATTAACTTTTTAGAATTATTTCTTTCTGAAATTAAGAAAGGTTAAGAATAAGAAATTTTGATTTTTCTCTTTGAAAGGAAAGGTTTGAACTCTTGAATGAAACAATTAATTATCAATTGTTAATTGTCAATTATCAATTGATAAGTAAGTTTCAACAGTATTTTCAGTATTAACAGCGAAATGTAACTTCTAATCATGTCAACTTTTGGTAATTTGGGGGAGGACAGTTTTGGTATCAGTAGGAGAGAATAAGAGAAGGTATCCAAACCCTGAATTATCAGGCTATCAATTAGCAATCCCTTACTCACCAGATGCTACACGCAAAACTGGAACTGCCACTATTGCTAATCCACAAATACCAACAACAACTAAGCGACTCAGAAAAGCTAAAAACCTTCCTTTCACAGAACAACCGCTATTTATAAACAATAACTACGAAATGACAGCAACAGGTGCGCCAATTATTAGTGCTACCCAAGCATACCTTAAACAACCTGATTGGAATAAGTATAGTGATGGCAAACTTTACTTCTCAAAAGAATTTGGTAAAGGTCGTTATATTGAGTTCTACATACTTCACCAACAAGCACATCAACCTCAATATATTTTAGACAGTGCAGAACACCAAATCCTGGAAAAGTACGGTGTAATGGCTGCTAGATTACACGCAGTATTTGCTACTTATGCTGCACAACAACAAGAACCTTGGAAAGAACCTTTTATCCTGCGTGGTTCAGAACTAATTAAGACGCTGCAAATATATAAAAGTAAAAAGTTAAGTAAATCACAAAAACTCAAAGCTATAGCAGATTTGGCTATGGTTGTTGGTACTTTGGGAGCAGTTATTCAGTGGTACGAAGGCGATTTAAATCTTTGTATTAAAGAACGTTGTTTACTGTGGATGGTGAGTGTACAGGAATATAGCCAGCCAAATTTATTTCAAGAACCAGAAGATTTATTAGAGGTGATAATTCGTGTACAGCCTGGACTTTGGACTTATAATTTTCTCAATGCTGAAGGAGAAAAAGCAAAAACTGCACTTTATCAATGTGGGTTTATTCCCAAAGAAGTTTTTGATTTAGATACTCATCAACATAAACTAGCTTTCAATTTAGCTTTGTACATTATTCAAAATAATGGCACTTGCAAAAATGGAATTTATACAGTTCGGAATTTATTGGCCAATATATTACCAGCTAATCAAATTGAGAAATTAGTGAATGATTATCGCTATGGTTGGCGATTAAAAGAAGATTTAGAAGAAGCTTTATTACTGTTAAAAGATAAGGTTAATATGACGATTGAATTTGATGATGAAACCTATCCATTATGGTTAAGACCTGTGTGGGCGATACCAGAAGAATTAGCTCATTTATCACCTCAAGAAAGAAATCAAAAGTTACTGGGAAAGAAGAAGTTACCAGATAATTATATTCAAAATATTTTATTACCTGCTAAGTTAAGTTTTAAGTTACCTTCTTCACAGATAAATAATAATAAATCAGTAAAAAATCAAAAAAATACAAAATTTCACACAAAATCTAATAAAGCTGGTGTAAAAACACAAAGTCAGGTTGATGTTGTCATAAATAATTCTACCGTAGCTGAAACTTTGGGAGTAAATAATGGTAAAGTAACAGTTAAGAATATACCTGTTATCAAGGAAATAACTGGCAGCTTGGTTAAACAAATGAGAACAGCTAAAAAAATGAGTCAAAGAGATTTTGCTCATGCTGTAGGTATGAGTCAAAGCTGGGTCAGGGATATTGAGACTAAAGGTAAAGATGCACCTATTCCTGAAAAGTATACTGCTATAATTAAAGAGGTTTTAAATTTTGGATAAGCTGTTGAAAATCATGAGGTAATAGCAATGGCTTATAGCGATTTTAGCTTAACTAAGTTTAGGAATAATTTTCATATTACAATTAAGGAAGAAATTGATTTATTTGCCGCTGTAGAACCTATAGAAATCAGTGAAAAGTTAACCAGCACTTTGGAAGAAACTACGGAACTTGCGTTAGCAATAAATACAGAAAAAGCACGCTCAGAAATGATTATTACGCCAATTTTATTAGAAGTTAGGCGTAAGGCTAATTATCAAATTAGTTTATTTTCTGGTACAGATTTTAATGTTGATGTTGAGAAAGGTTTAAATGGTTATTGTGATTTTGTTATCAGTCGTTCTAGGGAACAGTTAACAATTAATGCTCCTGTGGTAATTATTGTAGAAGCTAAAAATGAAAATATTAAAGGTGGTTTGGGTCAATGTGCAGCAGCAATGTTAGCAGCACAGTTGTTTAATGAACAGGAAGGTAATGAAATTAAAACTGTTTATGGTGCTGTGACAACTGGAGATATTTGGAAGTTTTTAAAGTTGGTAGGGACAGAGATTTTTATTGATTTGAACAATTATTATATTAAGGAGTTAAACAAGATTTTAGGTATTTTGTGTCAAGGTGTTGGGGGTTGAAAATTAATCTCCTCCGGTGCTGCACTCCACGCTCTAAAATAATGAGGATGTTTTATAATAGTGTAAAGACAATAATTATATTGAGGTAAAAAATATGGCACAAAGTCCATCAGAGAGAATTGTGAGACGTGGAAGAGTATTTCCTGAAATTCAATGGACAGAAGAACAAAAAGCCCAAGATAGAGCGAGAAGAAAGGCATTTTCAGATCGTTGTTGGGTGATTTTTGAGCGTTTAAAACCAGAAATACTCGATAAATACTATGGTTGGTACATTGCTATTGAACCTGATAGCGGTGATTATTTTATTGATCAGGATCAAGAGGTAGCAAGTAAAATGGCTAGAGAAAAGTATCCTCATTTAATTCATCATATTTATGGCATTAATGAAAGGGGAGTTAGTGGCAGAATATGATTGAGGGGAGATTTAGAAATAAAGGTCAAATGCAAGCATCCCAATTTTGAAAAAATAAACATAACCACACCAAAAACTCTCTTCCCTTTGTGTATTATAACCCTTTGAGCAAGAGTTTAGAGCATACTACAAACGTGCATCCTTTACGATAATACATCCGATTTTGTAAGGGATACAATCAGATCAAGGGTGGGGCAGTTTTTTGTTAGTTTTTTAAGTATATTTACGGTATATATATTGAATTTAAAGGTTTATGATAAAAACTAAAATAGTCTGGTTTAATTAATAAAATTACTTGTGAAGGCAGAAAGCATGAAACCCGGATTTCTCACAAGCCAAAAAAAACATTCATAAAGAGCAAAACAAAGGAAGTTTATTTGCTACATAAGTAGGGAAGATGAAAAAAGGAAATCTCCTAAGTATAGATTTGATAGATTTTGTTAAATATCAAGAAGTATTCAGGTAAAATATACTGATATAAATAATTGAGTATTAAAATTAGACATGACAAAAAAGAGTTAAGAAAAAAACTTTTATCCCCACCCTAAATTAAAGCTAAAAATGAGAGTAATAATCGTCACAAAAGAATTAACCAGGATTTGGTAACAACTGCAAACAACGGTAAGCAGTAGCATAAATATGCTGATAGGGACAAGAACTATTAATTGCAATTAAAACTCGCCGGGTACTCACAGTAATCAAAGCTCCTAACTTCAACAATTTGGTACGGATAGTCCCAACTTGAGCATTCTGTAATTCAGTTTTAACTAAACATTTATTTCGCAAAGCATTCATTAAAACATAAGCTATGGAAGAGAACCACAAACGTAGTTGATTACCAGCAAATGTATGGGTACTGGTTCTATCGCTAAATAGTTCTAATTGTTGTTCTTTAAAACGATTTTCCATCTCACCTCTAGGACAATATTTCTGGGTATAAACTTCACTTGGAGGCATCTTATTAGTAGGAATTGAGGTAACAACAAAACGGATATTAGTTCCCTTTGCCCCATACTCAACTTTAGTTACTACACGACGACTACGACTCCAAGATTTATGGGTTTGATAGTCAATAGTTTTATACCAAGTTGAGTTTTCTATCAGATTTGATGCCAGTTCAGGAAGTTCAATATCTGGAACAAATAGAGTTTCTAAAAAGGAAACTACCGTGGATAGCTTTTGCTCAAACTCTTGCTTGGCTTTACTTTGAGTTAGAGTGGTCATCTTTATTAAACGACTGTTTTCCGGCAACCCAAATACATAATCTACTTTGATTTGAGACTCACACCATTCCATAATATCTTCTCGGGAATAGGCGCTATCTCCACGAACTAAAATCTCTACATTATTCCATTCTGCACGTATTTGTTTAATGACTCTCTGTAATTCTGATAATGCTCCCTCTACTGGGTCTACATTGGCAGCCCTAAGTTTAGCTGCTAATAAATGTTTTCCACAGAAAATATAAAGTGGTGCATAGCAATATCCTCCATAATAAGTATTGAAAAATACTTGTTCTTGATTCCCATGCACTAAATCATCAGTTACATCCAAATCTAAGATTATTTGTCTTGGTGGTGATGAATAAGATTCTAAAAATATGTCTACAAATAATTTCTCAATCTCTTCTTGAGAATGACTAATTTTATGGTAGCGACTTTCTGCTCCTTGTTCTAAATTTTCAGGACAATGTTCTATCCGATTTAATGTACTCTTTCCTGCCAATGTACATGGTTCATTCTCTTGACCAATGCTTTTTCCTAATGCCAGTGCGAACATTGGATCATGACGTAATTCTTCATGGTCATTTAAGTCTTCATATCCCATTATTAAGCCATATATTCGTTGTGTTAATAAGCTTTCTATGGGATGTAATGTCTTATTTGGCTTTCTGTAGTCTTGGAAACATTTAGCTAATCGTGATGTTATTAGGACTTACGCATTGACAGAATAACAAAATAGTGCATTGATAAATAAGGGTCGTCTAGTAATGGGTATGAGAGAATGAGAGAAATTACTAAACCCTCGACAGCACAATGCAATCTAGACATCTAC
>NZ_BJCE01000222.1:0-8954 GCF_005402885.1 Sphaerospermopsis reniformis | reverse complement strand
TTCTTGATTGTACTTTTGCTGAGGATTCTTGTCGTATTCGCTCTTGGAATAGCCCCCGAAATTTTGCTCTTTTACGACGCATTGCTCTCAATGCTCTTAATCGTGAACAAACTTATAAACGTAGTCTGCGACAAAAAATGAAACGCACTGCTATGGATAACGATTACATGATTCAAGTTCTCAGTTCTTGTTTCATTGACTCTACATTAGATTCCGATAAGCCCTTATGTCAAGCCTGATTGAGATGCTCTTACCCTGCTCATAATTCATAATTCATTATTGATAATTGAAAAAATTATGAATTATGAATTGCAAATTATTAATTACTTTCTTTTTCTTGGTGATTCAAGCTTGGTAGTTTCACAGAGTTGTTACTACTTACTATTTGGCTAACTTGCCCAATTAAATCACCTAATTTACCTTCATCTAACAAGGTATTTATTAAGGAAAGTCCGCTAGTAGATAATAGTAACTTGTTAATATCTTGACTGCCATTACTACCATTTGCACCAGGGAAGGAATAAATGCGAGTGTCTCCTAAAACTCCTGGTTGTGGTGCTAAAGCAGTAACAATTTCTGGTAGTTTATCCGCTAATTCTGGCCAGATAGTTGTGAGAATTTTCGCACTTAAATTAGCATTGCTAATGGTATTTTCTGCTGTAATTTTGGCTTGAATACCTTCAGCTTCAGCTAAAGCTTTATCACGGTTAGCATCTGCAAGAGTACGAATGGCTTCTGCTTCTAATTCTGCTGCTTCTTGGGCAATTTCCGCTTGACGACGACGACGGAAAGCATCAATTTCTACAACGTTGCGATCGCTAATACTCCTTTCTTGTGCTTCCCTTTCTGCGATGATTATAGATAAACGTTTTTGGCGTTCCGCTTTTTCAATTTCACTGGCAGTTTTTACCGCTTCTTCTGCTTTCGCTTGTTCTGCTTGTGCAACAAAACTTTCACGTTTTTTATTAGCAATTGCTATTGCGACATCTTCCTGCGCTAGTTTTGCTAATCTTTCTGATTCAACTATCTTTACTTGCGCTTGTAACTTTCCTGATTCTACACTTTGTTGGCGAGAAATTTCAGCAATTTCCGCTTCTTGTTTTTGCAATGCTTGTGCTACTTTTAGTTGTTTATTCCGTTCTTCTAAAGCAATATCAGCTTCAATTTGACTTTCTTGTAAAGCTAATTTTTTACGAATTTCTTCCTCTTCCACTGATTTTTCCTGCAAAATTTTGGTACGTCTTACCATTGCAGCTTCTCTATCTTTTGCTTCTTGAATTTCCCTTTCTCTCTGTGCTTTCAGTGCTTCAACTTGCAATTTTTGAGCTAGTTTAGCACTTTCTTGCTCTTGGGCAATTTGTAGCGATCGCTTTTGTGCATCTAGTTCTTTTTGTTCAATAGCGACTTGGGTTGCTAACTCAACTTCCCGTTTTTGTTGAATTGAACGTTGAATAATTTCCGTCCGCAACCGCACACCTTGAGCATCAAAGAAGTTATCAGGATCATAAGTAACACTTTCTAATATTTCCGAAATGGCAATGTTATTTAAAGTTAATCCCACCTTTTTCAAATCTGTACCTACTAAATTCAAAACTTCCTGAGCAAAACCCAATTTATCAGAATCAATTTCTGCTAAATCTTTAGTTTTAGCTGCCGCCCTAATAGCATCATCAGCCCTTTTTTCTAAAGCTTCTTTGATGTCTTCAGGAGTAATTCTACTGCCATTTTGAGATAGTCTTGCTGCTGCCGTTAAAACATCTTCTTCGGAAGCATTAATACATACATAAAATGTGACTCTAATATCTGCTCTCAGGTAATCTTTTGTTCTTACTGCCAGTTTTCCAGTTCTTTCTACATCAATAGACATTTCTCGCAAAGGTACACGGGTTAATTGATGAAATCCTGGTAAAACAATGCAACCACCATAAAGAATTACTGATTTCTTTTTAGTAAATAATCCCCCCGTTCTCACAAAAGCTTCGTTGTTGGGTGTGACAACATAAACCCTGGTATAAGCAAACAAGCTTAATAAAAGTAATATAACTAAAGTTACAATCAAACCAGGAAATACTATTCCCCCATTAATTTGAGCTAAAGTTGGCTGAGTTGTCAGCGGAAATGTGGGAGAATTTGATATTCTATATTCCTGTTTTGATTGCAGTTGAAATGTTAATAACTCCGATACATTAACACTTGGTAGAGCCTGAATAAATGTTAACCAAAAAAGCATTTTCTTGTCCTTTCACTAATTCTGATTTTTAGAGTCGGAACTATTTAACCAATTTTCTTCGTCTACACTGTCTTTGGCAATTACTAAATAGATTTGCTGTTTAAGTTCAATTACTATCACTTTTTCCCCTCTTTGTGGTGCGATAGTTGCCCAATCTGGGATCACAGCATTAATAGTTAAAAAGTTACCTTTTGGATCGAAAATATCTACCTGGCCAATTTTGTTGATGTTTTCAGCAGGAATATAAACAGAAGTTACAGTACCAATACAACCAACTAGGCGATCGCCACTTGCATCTTCACTAAATTCCGCAAACATTTTACTAATGGGTTCAGCTATCAATCTGCCAATGAATAAACTAATAATTAGGGAAATTAACAAGATAATTATCCCCATTAAAGGCAGTTGTTGATTTTGATTAATACCTCCCAGCCACACATTTAACATCCAACCAATGACACCCCACAGACTCAAATCTGTTGCCAACATCAATATTAATGGAACTTTACCAATACCAGCCCATTCCAGAAATCGTCCAAAGCTTAAATCAATGTTGGTTTCTATATCTATATCTAAATCTGCATCAGCATCTAATTCCGATTCTCCTCCTAGCATAATCATGAACAGGAAAAGCAGTATTCCTGTAATCAGGAAAATCCAATAAGGTAAGTTTGCTGGACTAAACAGCATATTTGCTCCTGCAAAATATTTAGCAGGTTTTTTATATTTTCGTTTGAATCCATCTTATTCTCTTCTTCTATTCAATGTCAAGATTAAAATTTATTTTTTGATTATTTATTGAGATATTTAACAAAATAGATGATTTATTATTAATAATATTAACAAATTAGACATTTATTATTAATAATATTAACAAATTAGATATTTTTAGTGTGAATACCTTGATAACTTAGGGTGGCGGCAATGAATGAATCACTTAAAATTATTTTTTATAGCAATTTAGGCAAATCCTGATACAGATTTTTCCCAGTGATCAAACCCAATCAAACCTAGATTCAAATTCAGCTAACAATTGTTTAGCTTGTGGGTTACATCATATAATGTAATGTAACTATTCAACTAAGCATGAGTAAAGCAGCTAACAAGTATTAAAACCTGGATGTATATTGGTGGGAGTAGGTGGTGGAGGAGAAAATTTCATCCTGAAAGACTTAGCTTTCTTGTTACCAGAATTGTTACCATAGTTTCAGATTAGATATTGAAGCCTTGATTCAGTCTGAAACCTTAGAACTACTAGAATGGCATCGCCTCTGCCAGCACCTTTCCACCTTTGCGGCAACTAAGTTAGGGGCGATAGTTGCCCGTGCCTTGCCAATTCCATCAACTCTGGAGGAAAGTAAAGAGTTGTTGGCACAAACCAAAGAAGTCTATCAATTGGAAAGCCGACTGACACCAGGGTTATCCTTTGAGGGCATTCAAGATATTGGTGACTCCTTAGAACGTGCGGAATTACAAGGAATTTTATCAGGTGAGGAACTGTTAGCGATCGCTACCACCCTTGCTGGTGCGAGAAATTTACGGCGGTTAATTGATAACCAGGAAGATGTACCTATTTTAACTGAGTTAGTCGCCGAATTACGGACTTACCCAGAATTAGAGCAAGAAATTCACCGTTGTATTGATGAACGAGCGCAAGTGACAGATCGCGCTAGTCAGAAATTAGGAGAAATTCGGGAAGATTTACGCAGGTTACGCAGTCAAATTACCCAAAAACTGCAAAATATCATCCAAGTTAAATCTAATGCCCTGCAAGAGTTGATTATTACTCAAAGAGGCGATCGCTATGTTCTCCCTGTAAAAGCTCCACAAAAAGACGCAATTCCTGGTATTGTTCACGACACATCTACCAGCGGAGCAACTTTATATATTGAGCCTAACAGCATTGTGCAAATGGGCAACCAATTACGCCAAGCTGTGAAAAGAGAACAGGTAGAAGAAGAAGCCATACGCAGGAATTTAACTACACAAGTAGCAGAAGTTAAAACCGACTTAGAAAAGTTATTAGCCATTGTTACAATTCTGGATTTAGCTACAGCCAAAGCCAGGTATAGTTTCTGGTTAGGTGCAAACCCGCCCCGCTTTATTAATCCCCAAGAGCAAGAAATAATTACTCTGCGGCAATTACGGCATCCTTTGTTAATTTGGCAACAACAACATGAACAAGGACATCCTGTAGTTCCCGTGGATTTGTTGATTAGTCCTTATATTAAAGTAGTCACAATTACTGGACCAAATACGGGTGGTAAAACAGTAACTTTAAAAACGTTGGGGTTAGCGGCTTTAATGGCCAAGGTGGGTTTATTTGTTCCCGCCCGTGAACCAGTAGAAATTCCTTGGTTTAGTCAGATTTTAGCCGATATTGGGGATGAACAATCATTACAACAAAGCTTATCGACATTTTCCGGGCATATTCGCCGCATTAGTCGAATTTTGAATGCCATTAGCGAGGGAACAGGGAACACTTCGACAAGCTCAGTGCATCGCGGGGAACAGGGAACAGGAGAAGAAGCAGGGGAGCAGGGTGCAGGGTGCAGGGGAGAAGACTTTTCCCCAATCACCAATCACCAATCACCAGTCACCAGTCACCAATCCCTAGTTTTACTGGATGAAGTGGGCGCAGGTACAGATCCGGTGGAAGGTAGTGCATTAGCGATCGCTCTCCTCAAATATCTGGCGGATCATGCTCAGTTAACCATTGCTACTACTCACTTTGGAGAATTAAAAGCTTTAAAATATGACGATGTTCGGTTTGAAAACGCATCAGTCGAATTTAACGAAGCCACCCTTTCACCTACCTATCGGTTATTGTGGGGTATTCCTGGACGTTCCAACGCCTTAACCATTGCCTTACGCTTAGGCTTAAAACCAGAAGTCATAGAAGCTGCAAAAAGTCAAGTGGGAGAAACAACGGACGAAGTTAACCAAGTAATAGCCGGGTTAGAAGCTCAAAGGCGCAGTCAAGAAACCAAAGCAGCAGAAGCACAAAAAATATTAAAGCAAGCGGAGAAATTATATAAAGAAGTTTCCCAAAGAGCCGCAGCTTTACAGGAAAGAGAAAAAGACTTGCGAGCCTCCCAAGAAATAGCCGTACAAAAAGCAATTCAAGAAGCGAAAGGAGAAATTGCCCAAGTTATTCGTCGGTTACAACAGGGTAAACCAACGGCTCAGGATGCACAAAAAGCAACAAAAGCGTTAAGTGATATTTCGGAAAAATATCAACCAGCACCAGCACCCAAACCCAAACCCGGTTTTATGCCCAAAATAGGCGATCGCATTCGTATACCCAAACTAGGGCAAACCGCCGAAGTCATAACCGCCCCGGATGCAGATGGGGAGTTAAGTGTGCGCTTTGGGATCATGAAAATGACAGTGAAATTACAAGACGTAGAATCTTTAGATGGTCAAAAACCAGAACCCATAGTCAAACCCAAACCAGCACCAACCGTTACCCCGTCACCAACACCAACCGTAGCCATTCGCACATCAAAAAATACTGTTGATTTGCGCGGAAAACGGGTAGCAGATGCCGAATATATATTAGATAAAGCAATTTCTGAAGCTGTTGGACAAATATGGATTATTCACGGACACGGAACTGGTAAATTAAAGCAAGGAGTTCACGCATTCTTGCAGCAACACCCCAGAGTTAGCCATTATGAACCAGCAGAACAAGCAGATGGTGGTACTGGTGTCACTATTGCTCATGTAGATTAGGGCATTGGGCATTGGGAAAAACTATTACCCAATTACCAATCACCAATCACCAATCACCAATCTTAACCAAAGCATCATGAATTTCTCATATTTAAACAAGAAATTTTCATCTAAAGTAAAACCAAAACAACAGCTGTTTACTAAACTTATTTACAGCTAGATGACGAGAAACCAATTTTCATACTTGATGGTCTGTTTCAAAAAGGGTAACAGCAACAGCCTTTATTCGCCTGATCAACTATGCTAAAAGTTATGCAATCGGCCGCCAATTCAGCTACATCTAATTCCCAGTGGGAGGATTTAAGCCAGTTTCCGACCTCCAATACCGTTCAATGGGAAAATATTAAAACCCAGTTAGATTTGGTGTTATTAGCACTAGAAACTTTAACTGGCATTGGTTCTGATGCTATGCTATCTGCGGCGATTAATCTCCAGTTAGAGTCAAAAGTACCAGATAGGGTGGCCTTGTGGCGACTGCGCCAATCTAACCCCATACGCAAAGGTCAAGGAGGACGGAAAAAACTAGATGTAGATGAAGCGCGATCGCTGGTTCTGATTACCTGCTATCTTGCCAAACAACACCAAGAATTAATCCGGCGTGCTGTTGGGTTATTAGAAACAATAGCTGCCAAAAATCAAGAACCTCATCAAAATGCTTTACTTGGAGATTATATAGATGCTTTCTGTAACACCTACCAAGAACGGATGGAAGAAGATGAACAAATCTCCACAGATTTACTAACCAACTTAGCAATAAAACTGCTGGTAGATTTACTATTTTATAGCGCCCCTACTGGACACCGCCGCCTGTGGTTAACATTGTTGGATCGATCCACAAAACAATTTTAGATTTTAGATTTTAGATTTTAGATTTTAGATTTTAGATTTTAGATTTTAGATTTTAGATTTGAAATCACTGATCCAAAATCGAAAATTCTTTTTTGTCCCCCTTGCCATTCTTGCTATGCCTGGATCAAATTCTGTCATTCGTCGCTACACTCCCCCCACTTGTACACTGGAAATCTTGGCGCAAAGCTCACCTTTATCTCGTTGGATAGGGCAAACAGTCCTGAATCAACTTCGTTTTCAACTGCACTTTGATGATCCAACACTACCAGAAGAACTGAGAGTACCTATTCAGGGCGATCGTGATCAACTAGAAGCCTTGTGTAATGCTGTTACTAACTACGTTCAGGCACTTCTACAAAAATCAGCAGATAACTTTTGTCTCACTTCCTTAGAATCCCAACCATCAAGCAAAACATCTGATCAACCAGAAGTACAAGATGTTACCCCATCATCATCATCGTCGCCTAAAACCCCAAATCCCTCTAGTATGGGAATTTTAGAGGCAACAATTTATTTAGAATCTAGTGACAATTTAACTCATAAACTATATCTCGGTTCCCTTGCTAATCAAACGTCAGGACCGATAATTCAACTTACTCTATTACAACTATTTGATCTGGCCACGGCCTTAGAAGAATATTCCACTGATGTCATAATATTACCAAATCTCAACAGTGAGAAATCAATAATTCCCAGTTTGCCTACTTGGACACCTATAGCCGCAGTAATAGCACTAGCTTTGGGTTTAGCTCCCTTAACCTGGCAATATGCCAGCAGCATGAGGCAAAATCAGCAGCAAACAGCTAAAAAGACTACTTCTGACACACAACCAGCAACTACTGTAACTGCACCATCTCTGAACTTAACCACTCCTCAACCAGAATGGACTTCCTTTGCTGGTTTACCATCTCCCCCTAGTAGTGGTGATACTATAAAGCCGCCTGATTTAGAGACTCCCGTGATACCCGCTGATTCTACTCTAGATCCAAAACCTCTGACTTTTCCTGATGCTACCGTGCTTCCCACAGCTAGAACATTGCCAAATAATGGACTGACAATACCTCCACAGACACAGCCAGTCCCTCCTAGCAGTCTACAAATTCCAGGAACATCACCAATACCCAGTTCCCAACAAAACTCTACAGGAGTGATTAACCAAGGTGGTATTCCTCCTGTCACTGGTCAAAATTTGCCTTCTGGAAATACAAGTAGTATCTCTTCTATATCTGGATCTATTGCTACCTTACCTAATGATGTGCAGAGTCAGATTTCTGGACAACAATCCTCTACACCAAATTCACAGCAATTAGATCAAGCTGCTTCTGCAACCAAATCTCCCGATAATGATTTAATAGAAAAATTGCGATCAGCAAGACAAAGACCATTCCCAACACAGGTTGCTGCTGAGGAAAACAAATTATTTGATGTACCTCAAGCAGCAGAAGCTAGAGCTTATTTACAAAAGAATTGGCGGCCACCTACGGGATTTTCCCAGACACTAGAATATAGTCTGATTTTGGGTGTTGACGGTACTATTGAACGCATTTTCCCCTTGAACCGAGCCGCTAGAGAATATATTAATGACACTGGTATACCAGAAATTGGTAAACCCTTTGTTTCTACTAATCAAGCTGGACAAAACCTCAGACTCAGAGTTGTCTTTAGTCCCGATGGTAAGGTGCAGACGTTCCCAGAAAACCCTTGATTATGTGTAAGGAGTCAGGAGTCAGGAGTTCAAGGAGTCAGGAGTCAGAAGTCAGGAGTCAGGAGTCAGGAGTCAGGAGTCAGGAGTCAGAAGTCAGGAGTCAGGAGTCAGGAGTCAGGAGTCAGGAGTCAGGAGGAGGTGGGAAAATTTATTTGCTATCTCTCGAAATCTAAAAAAATGCACACTTTTTCAGGTATACCTTTGAAAACCCTGGCGATTTTTTCCTCTTTATTAGCACTTCGACAAGCTCACTGACTACCTGTAACCTTTGTTCTATCTGGGTTTTACATTTATTTAGCAAACCTTAAATAGGGGTTGCTGAGAAAGTCTTTCCGTGAGGGCATAGGAGTCAGGAGTCAGGAGTCAGGAGTCAGGAGGAGATTGGAAAATTTCTTTGCCATCTCTTGAAATCCCAAAAAATGCACACTTTTTCCG
>NZ_BJCE01000221.1:0-8970 GCF_005402885.1 Sphaerospermopsis reniformis | reverse complement strand
CGATTAGTCCGAGATTATGAATTATTGCCCGAAACATCTGAGACTTTTATCTACCTTGCTATGATCCGTATTATGGTTAGGCGACTTGCCTAAATTTTGACTGCCAAAAACTTTTCAAACACCCTCTGAGCTAGATGAACTACTAATTTTATGCCAAAAAAAGTTTCCACTATATGAAAATTTTGATTATGAGAAAATTAAAGATATCCTCATCCAAGAAATGGAAAAGATTGACATTGTGTATGATAAAAACCAAGGTATATCAAGCTTGAACTAATTTATAAATTGATATCTTTCACCATCTTTCATTAGCCTTCTAACCCGCCTGGGAATGAATTCCCAGTCTAATAGCCCAAGTCAGTTAAAACTGACTAAAATCCTTTTTGCTAGTGCCATAAATATAACATTTCAATCATCCTCATTTTGACGCGGGTCTTCATCTGGAGGATGCCAACCACCTTTTACCCAAAAACGACGTGCTTTGATAATAGAACCTTCATTATGCCTTTCATCATTAAGATCCAAACGATTACAAGTAGCCCTTCCCGTAGGAGTAATACCAATAATTTTTAAACCATCAGCCGACCAAATAAAATGATCAGACCATTTTTGTTTTCGCGGATTAAATATGGGAATGATATCTCCAGTTTCCGGATCGATACCCGTTGTGAAATTATAGCGATATCCGTTACAACGTTGACAAGCTAAAGCTAAATTATCGGGATTATCTGATGAACCAGGAAGAGATTGAGGAATAATGTGATCAATTGCAAATAAAGCTGCACTTGCTTCTTCCAAAGAATGACAGTATTCGCATAGAAATTTTGCTCTTTCTCTGACTAATTTTCTGGTCGTATCATTAACTGTCATGATTCAGCAATTATTTTCGCATTCAATAAAGTAAAAATTCTATCCAGTTCTAATATTCCTGCTAACTCAGCCTCTTCACTTGCAGTTAGCATTTCCGCCTTCTTTCTTTCAGAAAGTTCTTCCAAACGAGACTGTAACTCAGAGCTAAACTTAAACAAATTCAAATCTCTAACTTTTTTGATTTCAATTCCCGACTCTACCCAGGATGAGGGTTGAATCATCACTTGAGTAATCATAGACTTATTTGATCTCTTGTAATAAACTACATCTTATCACATATTAAATATCTAATAAATAAAATTCCTATCCATAACTCAACCTAAAATTATAAATCAACCTTTGCGCCTTTGCTCCTTAGCGCCTTTGCGCGAAATAAAAATAATAATACACTTAAAAACCTCTCTTCCTTTGCGCCTCTGCGCCTCTGCGTGAGAAAAAAACAACCTCATAACTACTTGAAAAAAACCACATAAACAGCTACCCTGCATTAACATCAAAAATGTGATCCTCAAAACCATGAACACCCACCCCCAAATACCCCCCTACACCTGGAAACGCCCCATCGGTTTAGGATGGGAAAAACCCTACACCGTCCGCTATCCCAGCAACCTCGATGATGGACCATTTCACGGAATGCCATTAGGTGGTTTTGGTGCAGGTTGTATCGGCCGTTCCTCTCGCGGAGATTTCAATTTATGGCACATTGACGGTGGAGAACATACATTTAAAAATGTCCCTGCTTGTCAATTTAGCATCTTTACATCAGACAAAACCTACGCATTATCTACCCAACCCCCAGAAGATAACACATTACAAACTTGGGAATTTTATCCACCTTCTTCAAAGGTATCAGAAGAGGCGGGCAAGATGCCCACCCCACAAAATGTAGGAATTTATCATGCACTTTATCCCCGTAGTTGGTTTGTTTATGAAAATGTTTTTCCAGTTCAATTAACCTGTGAACAATTTTCACCTATCTGGGCTAATAATTACCAAGAAACCAGTTATCCTGTAGCGGTTTTCCTATGGACTGCACACAACCCAACTAACCAACCAGTTACTGTTAGTATAATGCTAACTTGGGAAAATATGGCAGGTTGGTTTACCAATGTTTTAAAATCTCCTGATGTGAAAATTAGAGATGATGGCAGTCCTGTTTATGAATATCAACCAAAATGGGGAGAAAGTAAAGGTAACTATAATTGGTTAGTTGAAGATGATAAGTTTTTAGGTTGTGTTTTAGGTCGAGTTACTAATAATGAAACTCCCCAAGAAGGTGATGGAACTTGGTGTATTGCTACTGCTAAAAATGATCAAGTTGAATTATTTTATCATTCCCGTTTTAACACTATAGGAAATGGTGAGGAAATTTGGCAGACTTTTAGTAAAGATGGTTCTTTAACTAATTATTTAGATGAAACTCCCGCAGATGAAAATACTCGTTTAGGTGCTGCTGTTGCTGTACGTTTCACTTTACAACCAGGGGAAACTTTAGAAGTTCCTTTTGTGTTAAGTTGGGATTTTCCGGTAACAGAGTTTGCAGAAGGTGTAAACTATTATCGCAGATATACAGACTTTTTTGGTTGTAGTGGTGATAACGCTTGGCACATTGCTACCCATGCACTGAAAGAATATCATAATTGGCGATCGCAAATTCAAAACTGGCAAAGTCCTATTTTAAACCGGGAAGACTTACCCGACTGGTTGAAAATGGCGTTATTTAACGAACTCTACGACTTAACCAGTGGGGGTACTCTCTGGAGTGCAGCAACGGAAAAAGACCCCATCGGTCAATTTGCAGTGTTAGAATGTTTAGATTACCGCTGGTATGAAAGTTTAGATGTGCGGTTATACGGTTCTTTCGGGTTATTAATGTTATTCCCAGAACTAGAAAAAGCCGTTATGCGTGCATTTGCTAGGGCAATTCCCCAAAGTGATGATAGAACTAGAATTATCGGTTATTATCTCACCATCAACACTGAAAGTCCCCAAGCTATCCGTAAAGTAGCAGGTGCTACACCTCACGACTTAGGCGCACCTAATGAGTGGGTTTGGGAAAAAACCAATTATACTGCTTATCAAGATTGCAATTTGTGGAAAGATTTAGGTTGTGATTTTGTCTTGCAAGTATACCGCGATTTTCTATTTACTGGTGCAAATGATATCGAATTTCTCGCAGAATGTTGGGATGCAATTGTGCAAACTTTGGATTATGTGAAACAATTTGATTTAGATGGAGATGGTATACCAGAAAATTCTGGCGCACCGGATCAGACTTTTGACGATTGGCGGTTAAATGGTGTTAGTGCTTATTGTGGTGGTTTGTGGTTAGCAGCGTTAGAAAGTGCGATCGCTATTTGTGATATTCTCAAAGATCATAAACACACAACTTCCCAAAAATCAATCTATCAAACTTGGTTAAATCAATCACAACCAATTTATCAAGAAAAACTGTGGAATGGTCAGTTTTACCGTTTGGATAGTGAAAGTGGTTCTAATGTGGTGATGGCTGATCAGTTATGTGGGCAATTTTATGCTCGTTTGCTTAGTTTACCAGATATTGTACCCACTGATAACGCTCTTTCTGCTTTGACTACTATATATAATGCTTGTTTCCTCAAGTTCCAAAATGGAAAATTTGGCGCTGCAAACGGTGTCCTTCCCGATGGTTCACCAGAAAACCCCTACGCTACCCATCCCCTAGAAGTTTGGACAGGTATTAATTTTGGTTTAGCTGCATTTTTGTTACAGATGGGGATGAAAAATGAAGGTTTGCGTTTAACTGAAGCGGTGGTTAAACAAGTTTATGAAAACGGTTTACAGTTCCGCACCCCGGAAGCTATCACCGCAGCAGGTACTTTTCGCGCTAGTACGTATTTACGGGCAATGGCTATCTGGGCAGTTTACCTATGCTTTAAATAATGTATAAGAGGGAATTGGGAATAGGTGACAGGTGACAGGTGACAGTAAGAAGATAATAGGAGTTGAGAAAGAAGAAGGAAGAATTTATTTCCCTCCCCATCACCCCACCTCCCCATATCCTTTGGTAACATTTCGCTCAAGCACTTATGCAGAACTTTACGTAAAAATTTTAGATTTTTTTAAGATTTGTCGTAAATAAACATCTTTTATAGTTAAAAAATGTATCAGCAGAAATGTGATTTTATTTTCTGGTTATTTCCGGAATCCTGAGAAAAAAACAGTAATAGTAATAGTTGAAAGTTCTCAACCCCTATACCCATGTTTGAAAATACGCAATGAACACCTGTTTCATCAACAAAGTCTATAGATAACTACTCTTTTTCTCAGAATGCGAACATTTTTGTGCCAAAGGATACATAAATAATTCAAAATTCACTTTGAAGCATCGAGGACAACCCACTTAAAACTTATCTCCAGGAACATTGGAAAAATGAACATTCAATATAAAAACCGTAAAACCTACCTCACCCTGATAGAATTAGCTGGCATTCAGAATATAAAAGTTACTCTCATGTCAGATGCTATGAGTTTCTGCGCTTAATTGTGTTGTTTAACCTTGACTGAAAACCAGCCAGATAGTACAAAATTTAGTACAAAACAAAATCTAGGTCTATGTAGGGTCAGAAAAAGCAGCAGCAACGATTTTGATTGTTTCAGGTTTACAACCAACTGCACCGTTACTCATAAAAAAAGAGTTCCAGTGCTAGGGATTTATATTATAGCTCTTTGGTTTCTGATTGGCAAGTAAAAACCAATGTGAATTACTGCCCAAATCTCAAAATTTGTATATCACCAAATTCACCTACTGAATCACATAAGTATCAATTTTTTAGAATCTCTAAAACACAAACTCATCATAATTAACGATTTACATTTACACATAATAAAATTGACATGATAATTTTTCTCCCTAGCAACTGAGTTACTTGACTTCACAAAAACTCAAAATTTTCACTCAGCTAAATTCACAATTCTCTGATGACGCTTAATTTATATTGAGCGGTTTGATTACATGATTAAATGCAGGTTTAATATATTACTTTTTCTCTTAACACACCCGCTTATGGGTGTTTTTTTATGTGTAACTTTGTGTGATAAAGACGATAAATGTAGTATATCATAAAATAGTATCAACAACAACTTAATTTTTAGAAGATCGGACTTATTGATATACAATTATTACTATGTATTTACCAGCCGCCATTAAGAATAAGTGTAGCCCTAATGATTCTCCCATCAGACCTAAAAGAAAAACATATAACAATATATAATCACTAAACTTCTAGAGTGAAATTTATGAAAAATCCGGTATTGTTTTTTGATAAAATTCTCTAGAATGCTTAATTTATAAAGGTTTGTGAATTTAGTTAATAGTAATAATTGGCGGAAAAATCAAGATAATCAACTTTGATAACCTCATAAAATGAGGGGTGTTACCCCCCATTTTCTTGACAAAAATGGGACAAAAGTGAAAGTTGCACATTGGCTAAATGAACATTCTGAGATATTCAGTAAATTTAACTTATAAGACTGCCAAAGTGGCAGATGACATTAGAGAAAAAAAATAGTATAAATACGAATGTAGCTTTTAAGAAGGCAATATGAATGCTCTTCTTAGCTGACTGGAAAATTATGAAACTTTACTGAAAAGACTTAATAATTTTCGGCGGCTAGTTATACAATAATATTCAGGGAACATCTATTGAATTACAGCTTGTGGAATTTTTAGAAGACACAACTGCATCTACTAAACCCGCTGAATTACAGAAAGATGGTAAATTTTTTCCTTTCTTTCAGGAGTCAGCAAAAATCACAGAACACAAGTAACCAATAGCAGTTGCTTTCACCAGCAACCACAGCGACGAGGTTACAAAACTGTACAACAGGGTCAATACAGCAAAGCAGCAAACAGACTTGATTAAAAACAGTCAGGTTTTCAATCACAGGTCAGGTCATGAAACAAATCATCAGGTCAAATGCAGTCGAAACACCAAGCCCACGAGGTAATTTAGGGATACAACGCTCTGATTTACATTTTCGTCAGGCATCCGGGGAAAGTCTCGTACTTTCACCAACGGTAAATTTATCAGTCCTACCCCAAAGTAGTGACGTATTAATTAAAAATAAAAGCAACAAGTCAACATCCTGGGAGAATAAAGCACTTTCAGCCTTTGTTGATGTAGTTTGGGAGAAGAAATTAGATTTTTTACCCAGAGTTGTGATGTGGGAGTGTATAGGCAAGATAGCACAAGTCAATAACATCCCAGGAAAGCAAATCACAACGCAAATCACAACGCAAATCACAACTTTAATAACTAAGACACTGGGGAAGATAAAAGCTAGAGCAGAACAAGCAACCCCAAGCAGCTTAGTTTTGAAAGTTAGTTTATGGAAGTTGCTCCCAAACCTACAGACAACGAACCAGTTAGCAGTAAAAATTGCCAAAACTAAAACTTTGCTTCACCGTATCTGGATGCAGCGAACACAACAGAGCAGTTTTAGGAATAGCTTTTTTGCTCTTAATTACGGGAACTGCTGAGAAGTTGTAAAATTTCTGGATGTGCCTGTGGAAAAGGTGAATCTATATTTTTCAACATTTGCTACTGGTCTATTACCAATATATTCCTGTAATTAATTCAACAACTGTTTCACAAATAGTCATCAACCAAACCAAAATTACTGGGTGAAGGTACGATATCACTTCCTGCGATCAACTGGTAAATGTTGGTGTGGTGAACTGATATTGCAGTTTGTGTATTGCAGTTTGTGTATTGCAGTTGTAAATAGCACTTGACAATAACACTCGAAGAAACTCGACAATTTACCTCATTGAAATAAAACTCAAACGTACTATGAATCAAGGCATTTCTGGAAATAGTGGACTCCCTGACAAAAAAATCAATCCTGAACAGTTTGACCAAGTAATAGAAGCAATTCTCGCTGGTAAGTATTCTTGGGCTTGTGTGTTAATGTTGCGGTTTGTTGGTTACAATCCTTTGCATTACATTCCTTACCGTACTTATAACCGACTACTCAAAGAAAACTCTCGCAATAGTCGGTCTAACCCTCAACAGAATGAAAATTTGAAAATTGCTCCATCACCAACAGAGAAAAGGTCAGAGAGTCATTTAGCACCTAGCAGCTTGAGCAAGAAAATTAAAGATTTAGCTTATCTGGAAGTTGCTGGTAAGCAAAAAGTAGAAGTCCGTAATAGCCATAGGGATAAGAAATCGGCATAACCGATAATGATGATAGTTAATAATCTCAGAATCAAAGTTCAAGGAGTCAGGAGCTATTTATTTTGGATTTTGGATTTTGGATTTTGGATTATTTATTTTTGTCAACTCCAATCTAAAATCTAAAATCTAAAATCTAAAATTTTTCTCCCCAGTCGCCTATTACCTACCTTTGGGAAATATGGCTAAATCGGTTTCTAGGTCAAAAAAGTGGAGTTTTTCAGAAACTAATGATAACCAAAGTTGCTCACCCAAACTGATAAATCTATCTGGAGGAACTCGTACTTGTAAAGTTTGACCATCTGTATTTGGTAAATCAGGGTTATATATTCTTACAGCAAGAAAACTATCGTTTCCTAAATTCTCTACTAAATCTACTTTAACTGGTAAATTTTTGGTAGCTGGTACACTTAACATTAAGTGTTCTGGACGAATACCTAAAATTACAGTTTGTCCATCGTATTTTTGTAATGCTTTTCCCCATACATCTGGGAGGGTAAAGCGAAAATTAGCATGGGTAATTAATAAAGGTGCATGAAATTCTACCGGAATAAAATTCATTGGTGGTGAACCAATAAATTCGGCTACAAAGCGGTTAGCAGGATAATTATATAGTTCTAAAGGAGGGGCTACTTGTTGAATTTGTCCCCCAGACATGATGGCAATGCGATCGCCCATTGTCATAGCTTCAGTTTGATCATGGGTAACGTAAATTGTCGTTGTCCCCAACTGACGCTGTAATTTAACAATTTGGGTGCGGGTTTCTGCCCGTAATTTAGCATCTAAATTAGATAAGGGTTCATCCATTAAAAATACTTGAGGATTTCGGGCGATCGCTCTCCCTAATGCTACCCTTTGTCTTTGTCCTCCTGATAACTGTTTAGGTAGGCGATTTAATAAATTTTCAATTTGTAATAATTGGGCAACATTCAGCACTTGTTGTTCTATTGTGCGTTCTTTTGGAGAAAGATAACGCAGTCCTTTGGGTAGTTTTTTAGTCACTCCCACAAGTAGATTTTCTCCCCATGTACGAAAATTACGGGTAGAAATTGTTTCACCATTTCCCAAACGACGACGTAACCCAAAAGCAATGTTGTCATAAACACTCATGTGGGGGTAAAGGGCGTAATTTTGGAACACCATTGCAATATCTCGCGCTTTGGGGGGTAAGTCATTAATTAGGCGAAGCCCTGCGGGCGTGCTGGTGCTATCACCCACCCAAATATTACCCCCAGTCATCACCTCTAACCCTGCTATTAGCCGCAGCAAGGTACTTTTACCACAACCAGAAGGTCCCACCAACACCATAAATTCACCATCAGCAATGGTTAAATTAATGCGTCTGAGGACATTAATACTATCTGCACCCTCTTTTTCTGGTGATGACTGCTGTGTCTTCACACTTTCCCCCTTCCGGGGAGGGAAACTTTTATAAACGTTTTCTAATACAACTTGTGCCACAGTTCTCAGGTAATGGGTAATGGGTAATGGGTCATGGGTAATTGGTAATGGGTAATTGGTAATGGGTAATGGGTAATGGGTAATTGGGAATTGGGAATTGGGAATTGGGAATTGGGAATTGGGTTATTCATCTTAACCCAGTCACCAGTCACCAGTCACCAGTCACCAGTCACCAGTCCCCAGTCACCAGTCCCCAGTCCCCAGTCACCAGTCCCCAGTCACCAGTCCCCAGTCACCAGTTACAAGTCACCAATCACCAGTCCCCATTACCCAGTCACCTTCACTACAAATACATGAAAATCATTTTTAACAATTCCGCACGAGTAAATGGTTAAGTTATATAACAAAAAGATCAGACCATCCTTACTTTTACCTTATCATTAATTCCCTATCTACCACTAATAAAATTAAATACAATTTC
>NZ_BJCE01000220.1:0-9001 GCF_005402885.1 Sphaerospermopsis reniformis | reverse complement strand
ATCTAAACGCTGCAATTAATTTATCGCGTTTGGCTAAAGCGTGAAAGTCTACCGAGGGATAACTGCTCCCATGCTCCCGTTGAAGTAGAAAGTAAAGTCTAGTTTTGTCTAGGTTTTATATAGCAGAAAGTAATTCCCGGACAGTAATAGAGTCATCGACAATTAACACTGTCGGATCAATCTTCACCTCTGGAGCGTTACAGGAAGAGCCGTTCTTCGTTGCCAAGAGCCACCACCAATTTGTTTAGACATCTTACCTTGGAAGATGTCAATAATTTCTAAAACGTCGGCAATAGGCATAATGCGACCATCACCGAGAACTGTAGCACCAGCCACACCAATGGGTTTAGGTGCCGGTCCTTCAAATTGCTTAATGACAATTTCCTGTTCACCCAACACTTGGTCAATCTGGATAGCGACCATTGTATTACCTGAGCGCAAAACAACCACAGAAATTGTGTCATCTTCTCGCGTGTTGCTATAGACGTTACCGCGAGCAACATGACGATTGAAAACCAAAATTTCCTGTAAAGTTCGGAAGGGTAGGACTGTTTCCCGCCACCAAATAAATGATTGTCCATCCGCATCTTTCTGAACATCTGTAACGGGTATATCTAATGTGTCTTCCACGCCATCCATTGGGAAAGCAATTCTTGACTTGTTGGAAATACAGCAGAGAGCTTTACAAATACTCAGGGTGAGTGGTAGGCGAATAGTAAAGGTAGTTCCTTTACCTAGTACCGAATCAGTGGTGACAGTACCACGAATTTCGTTAATATCAGTTTGAACTACGTTCATACCCACACCCCGACCTTTGATATCATCAACTTGATCGGCTGTGCTGAAATTGGGCAGAAACAAAAGTTCATAAGCTTCTTGGCGAGATATGGTTTTTGCTTCTTCTGGTGTAATCACACCTTTTTGCAGTGCCTTCTGTTTTACCTTTTCGTGATCAATACCGGCACCGTCATCACTGACAGCAATTACAGTTTGATTACCTTGGTGGAAAGCGCGGATCTTGATTGTTCCCACAGGTGATTTACCCGCAGCTGTGCGAACTTCTGGAGTTTCAATACCGTGAGAGATCGCATTATTGAGCATATGGGTGAGGGGATCTGTCAGATGATCCAAAATCATCTTGTCAACTAATGTATTTACCCCTTCTGTCATCAGTTCTACTTGTTTTCCATATTTGATGCCGTTATCCCGCACCCCTCGACGCAACCGATCAACAGATTGAGCAAAAGGCACCATTCGCGCTTTAGTTATTCCTTCTTGTAGTTGGCTGGTGACTTGGCGGAACTGTAGTGCTACTCGTTCAGTTTCTTCGGTAACAAAGTCAATGTCGCTGGCTGACTCCCGAACTCTCACAATGTATTCTATAGTTTCTTGAGCAAGTAGGTGAAATTCGGTAAACTCGTCCATTTCTTCGGAGGCAAAACCCCGATCATTGGAACTGTTGTAACCTTTTTCTCTGGCTCTGCGACTCTTCAATAGTGAAGCTTCTAAGAGCGATCGCTCGTATAATTCTTGCATTCTCGCGCCCACATCGGAAAGATGTTGAATTTGAATCAATAAGTTATCTAATGATTGTCGCAGACGCTCATGATCCTGTTCTAAGGTATTGCGATTAACCACCAACTCCCCAACTAAGTTGCTCATTTCATCCAGTTGCTTGACTGGAATTTTCATGCTTTCTTCTCGAACACGACGAGTAGCCTGACGTGGCACTTTGCTAGTATTTGAGTTTATCCCTCTTCCTGATGAGTTAATTGTTTGATCTGCTTCTTGGAGTAATTCCTCCAAATCTTTAAATTCATCTGGTATGTCTGAAGACACAGCTATATTTTTAGCTTTTGCAGCTACAGGTGGACTCGGTTTTGGTGGCGTTTGTGGTATCTCTGTTGCTGAAGCATTATCTGTACCCAGTAATGCTTCTAAAGCCGCAAAATCTGCGTCTGGAATGGAGTTTGGATTGGGTGTTTCTAATTCTTCTTCATCGAGTAATGCTTCTAACTCTGCAAATTCATCTACTGCATTTTCTGAAGTATTGAATACTTCTAATTCTGCCAGTTCATCTACTACATTTTCCGCAGTATTTGTGGTTGTGGTTTCTAACTTTAATAGTTGAGAATTTGCTGCTTCTAGTATTAGAGGTAGCGTTAGAGGCGTTTGAGCAAATAAATCTGTTGTAATTTCTTCTTGTTCTAAAGCCAATTCTGGCAAATCAACATCTAAGGAAAGATCAAAGGAAAGATCAATATCTATCCCCAGATTTTCACTTATATCCTGCTCTAATACCTCTGGCTGTTTTTCCTGACTAAGATTGCGATCATTGATCGCTGTCTTTGTGGTTTCCTGGTGATCTTCAATTGACTGAATTACTGTGATCTTCTCCCAGGAAAGTGATACATCCTCATTACTGTTGTCATCAAAACCAGCAAATATATCCAATTCCAAATCAGCATTTGTCTGAGCAGATGGAACGGTAAATTCCGCCATCAAATTCATTGCTGCTGGTTGTTGGGAGAAGCTATCAATTTCCGGAAATAACACCTGATTATTATCTGCTGTGGGAGAAGTGGAAGGAGAATTTGCTAAATCAGCAAATAAATCATCTCCACCAGATGTCAACCAGGAATCTCCTATCTCTTGTTGTTGGTTTTCAGTCAAATCAAAGTCTGCTAAATAAAAGTTGAGGTTAGATGACTGCTGACTATCAGCTACAGTTTCCCCAAAACCTGCAAATAAACTTTCTTCTAATTCCTTAGCCACATCCTGTTCTAATTCAGCAGCATTTAACTGTGCTGGTTCTGAATCCATTTCTGTCCAGAAGCTATTAAGATCATATTCAGGTGCAGCGGCAGAAATTTCTGCTTTTGTATTGAGATTTAAAGGCAATAAATCATCAATTTCTAAATCATTTGTTGTGGCTGTTGTATCTGTTTCAATTTCACCAAACAAATCTAAAGACAAACTTTCTGGTTGAGACGGTATGTGTTCTGATGTAGGTTCTTCAACAGTCAGTTCCTCTAGAAAATCAGTAGTTGTAGTTGTTAATAAGTCATCAAAACTGTTTTCTTCTACCGTAGATTCTGGTTGAGTTAATTCCTCTTGATCAAATGCTAATGGTGCATGATTTTCTGATTTCAAGATTACAGGAATATCACTATCTTCAACCTGAGTATCACCAGTTCTTAATTGATTGATGGTAGTGTCTGGTATTTGTTCTTGTTCCCATCTTTCAAAATCGGGAGACTCACCTTGAAATAAATCTTCTAGAGTATTGAACTCAGCAATGCCTACTTCTAGTCCATTTAAGTTAGTAAGATCACCACTGAAGTTGAGTATTTCGTCATCGTTTTCAGTGAACAAGGAATTGAGACTAAAAGCATTTACATCTGTGTCATCCCTAGCGATTTCTGGCAAACTATCAAAGTCTTGAATGCTTGTATCTGCTGCTATGTCAAATTCTTCTATTGGTTCAACAATTGCGCTGCTATCCAGTACATTATCTGTATGTAATTCTTGTATTTCTAGTGTATCGTTAGCATCTGTGATTGGCTGTGGTTTTTCCTCTGCCCAATTTAGTTCTAACAACTCCAGTTCTGGAATTAGCTCCAGTGCTTCTAATTCTTGACCAATGGTTATTTCTGCTTCTTTACCGTGAATAACTAATTCTTGAGCTTGTTTGATTTCGGTAATAATAATTTTGGCTAAAGTGAGATAACTATTATCAGGATTGGCGATCGCATTATTGGCAGATTGACACAATTTAGACCAATTAGGCAAATTAAATTTTTCACCAAGTTTAAATAATTGCTGACAGCATGACTGTAAATTTTCCCTAGATGAAGGTGTGCTGCTTTGTTTAAAAAGTTGCAGCATTTCCCGCAGGGATTGTAGGACTTGACTTTGAAAATCTGACCAATTATTTTGGCTGACTACTGGCGGTTTTTGGGTACTTACTGGAGGTACAACTTCCTGTTTTGGTGGTGGTGTCGGTGCAGATACAGCAATGGGGGTGTTAATATTTCCTGATTGTAAAAGTTTTTCTAGATGCTGATTTAGTTCTGCAAACAGCGGTTCAGTTTCGGACATCAAAGTATTTGCAGTTTCCTCTGACAGACCAAAGGGACTACCCAAATTATCCAACAAAGCTTTTAAAGTATCAGAGACACTCAGAAACAAAGACTCTAGTTTTTGGTCAACCTCAACTCGTTGCTCTTTAAGAACTTTAAAACTATCTTCCAGCCTGTGAGACGTATGCTGAATACTGGTCAATCCCAGCATAGCTGCCCCGCCTTTAATGGAGTGAGCAGCGCG
The DNA here is from genome assembly GCF_005402885.1 of Sphaerospermopsis reniformis. NCBI lineage: Bacteria > Bacillati > Cyanobacteriota > Cyanophyceae > Nostocales > Aphanizomenonaceae > Sphaerospermopsis > Sphaerospermopsis reniformis. Next base: position 4,675 of record NZ_BJCE01000220.1, on the reverse strand, counting down.
GAAGACTTCGTTGATCATTTCTGGGTCATTAAGGGTTTCTTGTAGGTTCAGTAACCCCTGTTCAATGGTGTTCAGGTGGTCTCTGGCTTCTTCGATGAAGTAACCCAATATCCGTTGTTGTTGTTCCAGCTGCATAAACAAGGATGAAGAATAAAGGATGAACGATTAATGAGAAGAATTCAGGAGTCAGGAGTCGTAGGGGCGAAGTAGGGGCGAAGTAGGGGCGAAGCATTCGGAAAATAACCTGTGATAAAAATTAATAATTGTTCGCCCGAATGCTGATGCTTCCAGCACACTTCGCGAAGACCCGTACAGGAGTCCGGAGTCAGGAGTATTATCTTGCTCAGGAATTAACAGATTAGAGATTTTAGAAAACATATCAATTAGGATGTTCAAAGTCTTATTTATTCTGTATTTTGTATTCTGAATCCTGACCATTAATGCAGGAATAAGGCTGAATGTTGAATTTGGGATTTGGGATCTTGGATGAAAAAATCTCAAATCCAAAATTAAACACTCCCTTTACCTAGATTCAATAGTTTCCACTCGGAAGCTTTCCACAGAAGCGATCAAGTCGCGGGATACTCCCACCAAGTGTTGTAATGCTCCTGAAACTCGTTGTGCTTCTTGGGACGTTTCCTGGGCTGTGAGTTCCACTGATTGCATCACCTGAGCCACAGCCAGAGAAGTTTCCGTCTGTTCTACGGTATCAGCGGTAATTGAGCGCACCAGACTGTCGATATGACCAGCTACTTCGATAATGTCTTCTACCGATCGCTTGGCTTCTTCTGCCAGTTTTGTCCCTTGAATTACCTGTTGTGTACCTTCTTCCATCGCTGTCATTACAGAGCCTGTATCGCTCTGGATTTGCATGACGATTTGTTCAATTTCTTTCAAAGACTTGGCGGATTTGTCTGCTAACTGCCGCACTTCATCGGCAACAATTGCAAACCCCCGTCCGGCTTCTCCGGCTCTGGCAGCCTCAATACTGGCGTTAAGTGCTAATAGGTTAGTGCGAGAAGCAATCTGGGAAACCAAAGCAACGATAGAGTTAATTTCTTGCGAAGATTCCGCCAACCGTTTCACTTTTCGCGTAGTTTCTGCCACTGTTTCCCGAATTTCCAAAATCCCCGCTACGGTATTTTCTACCGCCTCTCCCCCCTTCACTGCGATCACGCTGGCATCACGGGCTACAACTTCTGCTTCTTTGGCGGCATCTGCTACCCGTTTAATTGATTCGGTCATGACCTGTACGGAATTAAGGGTGACAGCCAACTCTTCTGCTTGCCGCAAAGCATACCCTGATAAAGCTCTAGCAAAGGTTTCTGAGTTGGTTGAGCCTTTGGTTACTTCCCTCGCTGCCATTTTTACCTGTTTAACAATATCCCGCAGGTTTTGAATTGTCAGGTTAAAGGCATCAGCTACTGCTCCCAAGACATCGGCTGTCACCTCGGCTTGAACTGTCAAATCTCCTCTTGCTGCCCCTTCCACATCATCTAAGAGACGAATCACTTGGCGTTGCAAGTTTTCTTTGGCTTCTTCCTGTTCCACCGCTTTCCGTTGGGCTTCATTAGTGGTCATGAAAATTACCCGTGCCATATCATTAAAGCTGGTAGCTAGATACCCTAGTTCATCTTCTGAGTAGACGGTAGCCTGAGCATTGAGATTCCCTTCTCGCACAGCATCAAACTGAGCTTGCAAATCTTTGGTTGTGCGGCGAATTTGTTTGAGTGTCAGATTTCCCATGAAACCAGCTGTCATCCCACCTGCCAGTCCTGCGGCTAAAGCCATTGCCCAGCCTGTATTTCGCACTGACTCCCGTTGGTCTGGTGGAGAAAATGTGGTAGCTCCAAAACTGACCAAAGCTGCTACTACTGCGGATGTCAAACCCACTGTACTAGCGATATACCATTGCTTTTTATCTAAAGAGGCATTTTCAAAAAATCCGAATAGACCCTGTTCAACACTGACATTGGGTTCTAGTTTAGAAACTTCTGGTTGGGTAAAGACAGGAACTGCTTCTTGCGCTCCTGTAATTGTGAATAGTTCTTCATTTCTGTCAATATCGTCATCATCAACTGAATTCATGGAGAAATCTTGAGAAAAACTACTGTTAGCAGTATTCGACCTTTCTCTTGTTGGTGATGACACACTCATTTCTCGATACTCAGATTCTCCTGTGAGGTTAAAACTGGGAATACTGCCTAAATCATCAAATTCGTCAAAATCGCCCAGAAATTCCATATTGTTTGGGGAATTTTCTCCCTGCACATTTGGATTCTCTTCTTCATCAGTGGTAAAGCTTTCTGAACCAAAGGCAGACTCAAATGCCTCTAAATCGAAATGATCATCATCAAATTCATCTGCATGATATTTTGTATCCAAATTTATACCTTGCTCATCATCGGCAAAATTGTTGTTCACAGATGATGAAATTTGGGTACTTGTGTCAAGTTCAGGTTCAAATTCTTCTGATTTTTTTTCTCTCAAATGATTTGGTCGGTTCCAAAATGTATTTGCACTACTGTCTGGCAAATCATGTCTATTTAAATCATTATTGATTTCATGTTCTTCAATGACTACATTAATATTTTCCTGACTATTGTTGGCAACTTTCAAATTCTCCAGTTTCATATCTTCAAAGTCTGGTGAATCTTGTTCCAGCATTAATTCAGGCGCACTTGCCCAATTATTTTCACCTGATAAATTAATTTTTCCCAAAAATGGTGAGTTAGTCTCCGCTTCACTGGTTAGTGAAATTTCCTGTTCTGAATTTGCATCCAGATCCGTTAAATAACTATTTTCTACTGATGTTCCAATATTCTCTTCAGATGAAATACCTTCTTGCCAAAAAGGAGGTAACTCTAAATCTTTTGATGCTTCAGCATCATTGCTGGTTGCTCCTAACTCTGAAAATGGTTGATCTAAAGTTAGTGGCAACTCCGAATTTTCTAGTACTTCAGCATCATTGCTGGTTGCTCCTAACTCTGAAAATGGTTGATCCAATGCAAAAGGATCATGACCGAAATCTATTGAGTTATCTGGTAGCTTGTCAAGATTAATACTATCTAAATCACTTATAAAAGGATTACTCAAAGACATATCTTCAAGCGAGTCTTGAGATGCTTCATAGTCACCAAACGATTTCAAATCAAAGTTGGCGTTATCCAAGTCTCTCATAACTCCTAAATCTAGTAAATCTGCTTCATCCATTACCAGACCATTAGACTCCAGATGATTTCTCTGTTGATTAGTCTCGACGGTGGATTCATCTTCACCAAAGGCTTCAAAGTATTGTTTAATACTTTCTAGGTAGTTAGTTGCAGAACCTAAAATTTCTTGATCATCTGTCAAATGGAACACCTGCTCATATTCTGCTTGGGCAATGTCGAACTGCTGCAAAACATAGTAAATGTAACCCCGCAACAGATGAGAATTGGGTTCATCTGGTAAACTATGCACCGCTTGGTCTATTAAAGTAGCGGCTAATTTATAATTTCCTTCTGTATAGGCTGTTAGTGCCTGCTGATATTTTGAATTACGATCATCTATATTTGCTGCCATATCCTCCCTCCCGACTTCAACCTGCCCACCTAGCACTCCGCAAAATTGCTGTTTGATCAATCAATCTTAGATACTTATTATTTTCAGTATCTATCCATTCTCCCCTGAGAAAAGGAGCCATCGTATCTGGTACATTATTGGCTGGCATTAGATACTGTACATCAAGCCAACCCATACCACATATTTGTTCTACTCCTAAGCCTACTATTGTGTCTTGATCTTCAATAGCAATTACTGGTATCTCCGACCTATCCGTGTTTAATGGAGTGGCATCTCCCAGAAATTGACCTAAATCTGCTACCCAAATTAATCGACCTCGTAAATTTAGAGTACCCAAAAGCAGTGGAGAAGTATTAGGAATCGGGGTGATCCGATCAGGACTGAGTTCGATGACTTCCCTGATCCCAGTTGCCGGTAATGCAAACTCCTGTTGTGAAGGAATATAAAATCTTAAATGTAACTCGCCTTTTGGGTCTATGGCTTGTGCCACGTTAACGCTATCAGGACTTTCTAGTTGTAATTCTGGGCTAAATTGGTCTGGACTGCTGCCACTTAAAAAGTCTGGTTTGCTGACCATTTTGTTATCATCCTTATCCTCGCAGTAATTGTTTGACTGTTCCTACCAACTCAGTTGGTTGAAACGGTTTGGCTATATAAGCGTCTGCTCCTTGTCTCATTCCCCAGTAGCGATCAAATTCTTCTCCTTTGGAAGAACAGATGACTACGGGGACATTTTGGGTTTTGGGATCGGATTTTAACCGCCGACAAAGTTCGTACTTTGCCATTTTTGTGACCAAAGGCGTAATTTCTAAACTGGTGAGTTGGGGAACAAGTGCTGTCCCTAAATCGAAAATGAAACTGCCTTGGTGTAAGCTCAACAGATCAAACAGTGTCTCATGTACCAAGCCATAAATAATATTCCTATCTTGCCCAAATTGACACCCAACGACAACAACAATCCCAAGCACTGCAAAAGCTAGAAAGTGAGCAAGTCCTAAGTTGACAATTTCATAGACAAAACTATACTTATATTGACAAAAATCAATATATTTTTAGGAAAAAATCAACTACTTGATATATAATACGGTGATATCAAGTATTGAATTGAGAC
>NZ_BJCE01000219.1:0-9012 GCF_005402885.1 Sphaerospermopsis reniformis | reverse complement strand
TGAAATCCCAAAAAATGCACACTTTTTCCGGTATACCCTTCAAAACCCTTGCACTAATTTCTGTGTTTATCAGCCTCTAACCTTTGATATATCAAGGTTTTAGGTTTATTCAGCAAACCCTATATAGATCGTTTTAATGAAGTGAAATCTAAACTTAATGATCTAAAGTCAGGCTACACTATAGATAAAACCGAGATTCATATAATAATTCAGAATTGCTGTATTGAAACATGGGCATTGGGTAATGCAGAAATTCCTACCGAATATAGTTCAATGGAAAGTTCTCCAGTTTTATCGGAGTTTCAGGCATATTACGATATTTTGGTAAATGATCCTGAAGAAATGTGTTCATGTCCACCTGGATATATTTTTAGGACGAAAGCGAAATTTCATGAACGTTATCTCAAAGAATATCTCAAACAATTTGGTTTGTCTTATAGTAAAAAAGATCCAAAGGTTGTAGAGGGTAAAAAGTATCTAGATGCGTTAAAAAAGCGATGTGAATCAATGAATCATTTATCTAGCTTGAAATTATTGTTAGATATATGGGATCGCATAGAAACTTTGTAAGCAGTAGCAAAATTTAGGTACACGAAACTGAATCTCCCATTGATTACTGCGCTCAAAAACACAATGAGAGAATACCTGTATGAATTAAATCAGAAACCAACAGCTTGATCAAACCGGATCATTTCCAAACTGCGATCGCCATAAATACTTTCAATCTGCTGATGACAACAATCAATCGCAAAATCATTTAGTTCTTCTGCTTCAATACCAAACATATCCTGAAAAGTATCAACTTGAACCCGACAAAAACGCGGACGATCAGCATAAATAGTACATTCTCGCGTTTCGTGGTCAAAATTCACACACCAACCATCCTCACCTACCATACTGAGATAAAGTCCCAGTTCCTCTGGTGAAAGATACTCTTCTAAGTCTGGGCGTTCTGTAGGATCAAGATGACAGCACGCACCACATTGTTTTATACATTGCCAGGTAGCCATAATATACCTCTAGGAGTAGGTGACAGGTGATAGGTGACAGGTGACAGTAGGGAACAGGGAAATGGGGAGGTGGGGGAAGATTAATACCCCAGTCCCCAGTCACCAGTCCCCAGTCACCAATTCCCTGTTTACATTTTTATGTACTTTCCTATAATTTTGTTAAGTAACTTAAAACTTGCTGCCCCTATCCAGATATGATCTAATGCGGGCTTTGCATTTAAGTTATTGAATTTTTTAAAACCGTTTGGAGGAAAAATGGAAGCTTTAGCCAATATTAATTGGGAAGTTGTGTTTCAATTAACCTGTGTAGCATTAATTGTACTTGCAGGACCAGCAGTAATTTTTGTACTCGCGTTTCGCAACGGCGACCTATAATTTAGGTCATGGGTAATGGGTAATGGGTAATTGGTAATGGATAATGGGTAATTGGTAATGGGTAATTGGGAAAAGCTCTTTCCTATCACCAGTCACCAGTCACCAGTCACCAGTCACCTATTCCCTACCAAAGCCTGCATCGCAGCTTGAATAATACCATCATATTGGGGTAAAGATAAATCAACCTGTTTAGCATCTTCACGACTTAACCCTAACATACCTATTTTATTCTCAGGCTGCATGACTAATACCTTACCTTCACTATTTTTAATTCTTAATTCTGCACCTACACCATTTTGATAAATACCACAGGTGTATTGACGCTGTTTGTATTCAAACTTTGTCGGTTTAGAAATTTTTGATGTAGTAAATAATTTTTCTACCTGTTGCGGGAGTCTCACCCCCACTAATTCCAGTTCCACATTAGTATTACCATTAAAGCTATTTTCCCGGAGTTTGTAAGCAATATCAACTCGTGATGGTAGGGGAAAATAATCACGCCAACGCCAAGCGATCGCTTTAATTTCATACCTTTTATTATCAATAGTTTGCGCTAAGGTTAATTTAATGTGACCTTTACCAACTATTTGCTGTTCAATCACTTGTGCGTTAGCAGTCCAAAACACCGGATCAGGGTTTTCAATACCGCAAGGATGAAGAATATTTAACTGTTGGAATAAATCTTGATTGATTTGATAGAGATTTGCTTGAGCATCAATTTTTAGCAAAGGTTTCAAATGTTGAATTTCTAAACATTGATTGGCAAAATCAGATAAACGTAATCTAAAATCTGCTAAATTATCTGCTGGCAAAGAAAAACCACCTGCGGCTTTATGTCCCCCGTATTTACCGAGTAAATCACGACTATCTTCTAAAGCTTCAAAAACGTGAAATTCAGGTATTCCCCTTGCAGAACCACGTATTACACCGTCACTTTCAAAAGTACCAATAAAAACCGGAACACCATAACGCTCAACCAAACGAGAAGCAACAATACCAATTACACCATGATGCCAATTTTCCTTAATAACTACTAAAACCCGGTTTTTAGGTAAATCTTCTACATACAAATCTTCCACTAATGATATTGCTTCCTGTTCAATTTCCTCACACATTTTTTGACGTTCAGCATTAATCTGTTCACACTGCATCGCTCTTTCTAGAGCTATTCCCATATCATCAGTAGTCAACAATTCTATCACAGTTTGCGGGTTGCCAATTCTGCCAATAGCATTAATTCTAGGTCCCAAACGAAACCCAATATCATCAGGTTTTAAAGATTTTGAATTTTGGATTTTGGATTTCAGATCAGATTTTGAATTACTTTCTGTTTCTCCTTCACTAGCTTGAACTCCAGAAACTTGAATTAAAGCTTGAACACCTGGTAAAGTAGACTTAGATAATAACTTTAAACCACGTTTTACCCAACGACGATTTACACCAGTTAAAGGAGCTAAATCAGCAATAGTTCCTAATGTAAATAAAGCTAACATGGGGTGAACTAAACCTTTTAATTCTCCCATTTGTTGAGCTAAAGACACCGCTAAAATATAAGCTACACCCACACCAGCAACACCCCGATAAGGAGAAGATTCATCTATTAACTTTGGGTTGAGAATAGCATTAGCTGGTGGTAATTCTTTGGGAAGATCATGATGATCTGTAATAATCACTTTTAAACCTAATTCTCTAGCTCTAGCAATAGGTTCACAAGCAGCAATACCATTATCTACCGTGAGAATTAAACCCACACCTTCACTCTTGAATTCTTCAACAATACGTTTATTAATTCCATAACCTTCGTGCATCCGACTAGGTATAGCATAATCAACATCAGCACCCAAAGCGCGGAGACTTCGCAATAATAAAGCAGTGCTAGTCATCCCGTCTGCATCATAGTCACCACAGATAGCAATTTTTTCTTGATTTTTAATAGCATTTTCTAACAATTCTACACTTACCGCTAAATCGGGGAAATCTTCCAAAGGAGAAGGTAAATTTAAACTTTCAGGATTGATAAATTTTTCTACTGCTTCTGGTGTTTCCATTCCCCGATTAATCAATAACTGACTGATAATAGGGGAAATATTCGTTAAACTAGCTAATTTTGCAGCTAATTCTATATTTGCGGGCGCAATTTGCCAACGTTGGTTAGGTAAACGTTTAATATTTTGGTCATTAGTCATCGGTAATAGGTAATTGGTGATTGTGGATTGGTGATTAGGAATATTTTATAATAAAAGATGCAGAAAACACCTAAGATAATATCAATAGATATTACATAATAGATATTACAGATGTTAAAAAAAGATTAATGCCAGTCTGTAAATATCTAGCGTGGAATTGGGCAAACTTTTAATTTGATACCAAACCTGTCTAAATTATGGGTTTAAGCTGATTACTGATTACTGATAGCTGAATGCTTACTGTATTCCTTATTTCCTATTACCTGTTCCTTCTCCCAAATATACAATTTATTTGGCACGACTACTTATTACAATTTGTCATCATCTTCTGGTTCTAAATTGGAGACTTTCGCTAAAACTTGAAAGTTTAAATTATACAATAAATTATAAAATTATGTTGGGTTGAGCGTTTGCTGCACCCAACATTAAATTTGTCTCTAATTGTCTCTAAGATTGGCTTAAACTACCAATACCTACGGCATCAATTAAAACTTTGTCACAAGACAATGCACCACTGGGAATTAAAACATCTGCTAATTTTTGTCCAGGTTGAGGACGTTTAATTTTCAAACGAATTTCTGTAGCGAGTTTACTGTCTGGATTACATTTGAGACTTAAACTACTAGAAGCCCCCTGTCCAAAAGTTCTGTCAAATGCTGTTTTTACTTCAGATAAAGAAATGGTTTCGCCGATGTTTTGAGCAAATAAATCTCTGACATCAGAAGCATTAACTTCTTTGAGTAAATCAACAGCAATATCATAATATTCATCTGCATTTCTACCGTCACAAGTTCCATGTTTAACCCATTCGTGACGCTCAAGATTAGATACTACACCAGGCATAACTTCAATTAGTTCACTGCTGGTTTCTGCATCAACCTCTACCACAGGTAAAGCTGCCCAATTTCCTGTTTTATCGTTGTTGATATCATCACGGGAAACACCGCAATAAGCCAGTTTATCAGGCCATAAACCATGTAAAGTAAAATTACTGGCATCATAACCATTTTCTGTTTGTGCCATACATTCTATTTTATTGGGGTGGGTTTCACAAAATGCAGACTGCCAAGAAAGTGATAATAAGTATTTTTCTACACATCCTTTAGTGGGGCAAATGTCAGCATAAGTGACTTGTTGGCCAAGCAGTAAAAAAGATAGTAGAAATGCTATGATAAACCGCATAAAGCTGATGGTCTATAAAATTACAGAGTAAATTTATCACAACTGTAATTATATCTAAGTTTTTTAAGCTCAATTTTATAATTGATGTTATATCCCTGACTGCAAAAAAATCAGGGATATTAATTTTTATGAATTTCTGATAGCAAAATTGAAGTTTAAAATACTTGTACCTTGCCATCATTGAGAATATAAAGAGAGCGATAACCAGGAAACTTTTCACTAGGACGCAGTTCTAAACGCAAAGTCCCAAAATTGGGTTTAGAAACATTAGCATCTAAAGACCTACCCGTATCATCCCAAAACAACAGGGAAAAATTAGGGGCTGTAGCATTTTCCATATCTACAGTATATTCCTTTCCAGGTGCTAAAGAAATACGTCGCATTTCTGGTAATTGATCTAATGTTAATACTCTAGGCGTGCGGTTAACCACTTGTACACGAAGATATTGACCAGGTTTAAATTGCAGTGGTTTTTGACCGCAATTAGAAGCACAAGTTCCAGCTAATGTAACATATACAAGCATATACCAATTTATTCCTTCCAGTCTCTGACTGGAAATACTGTTAAAAACCCTAAAATCTAGGAAATCCCATCCAGCAAATCTGTCAATCCTGTAAATCCTGATTCAGACATTATTTCTATAATAGGTATTGATCAGGTGTTATGGGGTTTTAGCAGCATGACAATAGCAAAAAAACTAGAAGCAAAACTAGAACAGTTAAAAGCCTTATTTGCGGAAATGGATCAGGCATTAATAGCTTATTCTGGGGGAGTTGATAGTACATTAGTTGCCAAGATTGCTTATGATGTATTAGGCGATCGCGCTTTAGCTGTAACAGCAGTTTCTCCTTCCCTACTACCAGAAGAATTAGCAGACGCAACAGCACAAGCAGCAACTATTGGGATAGCCCATAAAATCGTTCATACCCACGAAATGGAAAATCCCAATTACACATCAAACCCAGTTAACCGCTGCTATTTTTGCAAAAGTGAATTGCACGACACACTCAAGCCCCTCGCTTTAGAGTTAGGATATCCTTATGTGGTAGATGGAGTCAACGCCGATGATTTACATGATTATCGTCCTGGAATCCAAGCCGCAAAAGAACGAGGTGCGCGATCGCCTTTAGCAGAAATAAGTGTCACAAAAGCCGAAGTTCGTCAACTTTCCCAACAACTCGGCCTACCTTGGTGGGATAAACCCGCCCAACCCTGTTTAAGTTCTCGCTTTCCCTACGGTGAAGAAATTACCATAGCCAAATTACAGCGAGTTGGTAGAGCAGAAATTTATCTTAGAAATTTAGGATGGGATAACCTGCGGGTACGTTCCGAAGGAGACACAGCCAGAATTGAACTACCACCAGAAAAAATAGCAGATTTTGTCTTAAAAACAGATTTACCTGCCCTTGTCAGCACATTTCAAAATCTAGGATTTATTTACGTCACCTTAGATTTAGAAGGTTATCGCAGTGGTAAATTAAACCAAGTTTTACAACAAATTCCAGCTACATAAAATCAACAATTGATTGACTCTTACTATTCTCTTCTTACTGTCACCAGTCACCAATCACCAATCACCAATCACCTGCCTCACAATCGTTGAGCGACTATATACTCTATCTTTTGCAGGGCAGACTGCCATACACTATATCCTGCGGGTGACAAATGTAAACCATCTGTGGTCAATTCAGGACGTAAACTACCATCAAAATCTGTAAACCAATTGTGAATATTTAAATAATTAGCCCCCTCTTGACGAGCAATTAAGGCAATTTGGGCATTGATATGACGAATACGACTATTGGCTATTTGAGGGCGGCGAATAGGCAAAATCGACTGCACCATAATTTGACTTTTGGGGTGAGTTTGCCGCAAACTGCGAATAATTCGCCGATGATTGAGTAAAATCGTCTGATCACTAGCACCCTTGAGCAAATCATTAATCCCAACCATCATATAAATAACTTCTGGCCGCGTCTGGGAAAAAGCTGATAACCTCCTGAAAACTCCAGCGGAACTATCTCCAGATATCCCTTGATTCAACCACAATTTACCAACAGGTAATTTTTCTTTAGGAAACCACATACTCAAAGAATCACCCACCAAGATACTCAAACGATTTGTACCTTGACCTTGGGAAATTGCTCTCGCTTCCATCGCTAATAAGCTTTTCCAATCTTGATAACTGACTTTCTCTTTTTTCTCTGACTTCCAATATGACTGTAAATCTTCATCATCTACACGAGTGTAAATTTGCCCAGTTTTCAGGGAAGCTAATCTTAAATAGTACATTTGAATCCCAGATACAGGAGTCCGCTTAGTTTTTTGAGAACTCAAGTTTAAAGATGTTTTTATCGGTGCTGCTAAAAAGTTGTTTGCTAATTCCCCTGACAAAATTTCCACCCTGGGGCTAATTTTCTCAACTCGTACCGGGGAAGTCTCTGATGCTGATACAGCTTGGCTACTAAATTCTGGCAAGGAGTTACTTTTCTGGCGTACTGCTAACTGTGAACTCCCTGGTTTGGATATAGCTTGATTACTGAATTCCGGTAAAGAAATGTCAACTTGATAAGTGACTTTTTCATCTACTCCTGGTAATGGTGAACTTGGATTTAAATCCTCCAAAAATCCAGTATTTTCAGGTGGGAGACTCGACATCTTTGGGAGAGCCGATGTTGGTACTGCCAATCCTGTTAACAAGCCTGCTGCCAACAGATAAGGTTCCTTCATCGTTTTTTCTTTCCTTGTAAGGACTCACTGCTTTTCCTTATGACAGCCATATTTGGCTGAATTCAGGAAAATTCTACTTTCCTTACGCGGTATCAAGATCCCCCATGAGAATGTAGTTTACAACATATAAGTATAAAAAATCACAGATTACAAAATGTTAAAAAAATATTGTTAAATTTTATTCTATATACAATAACGTCGTTTAAAGTGCTAAGATTTATGCGAAGTCATTAATGTTTCCTTTTATTTCCGTGGCTAGAGCTAGTACCGCAATTGGCGTAAGTCCAATCATCAAAGAAAGAGTGCAAACACAGGCACATTCCACACGTTTGACCTTAAAAGAGGTTATTCTCATGGGGATGATGGCAATTGATAAGCTAGACGATCAAGGTCGTCAAGAGTTAGCTGATAAAGTGCATAAAATGCAAGTAGACGGCGAAATATGAATCTATATTGAGAAGTCTAAACTCTAAAGTCTTTAGTGCAGCATAATTGACTGTTTTGAGGACAATAGAACAACCACGACTGATCAAAAATTGATTCTTAGCCAAGTCAAAAGCAAATTCTCCCGTCCATCAACCTCATTCAATTCCAAAGATACCCAGTGGTGTTGTTGAGTCATATCAACAAAACCCGTTCTTTTGGAAAAAGCGAAGGGGTCTAAAAATAGATCCCCTTCATCGGTTAACAACTTAATAAAGAACTCAGCGAAACTCTGAGGATAACCAACTGGATTGATTTTAATTACCGCTGGTTTACAAACAAAAAGTAAATCAGCACTACCAAATCCAAATTGACAATTTATAGCAAATTCGGCTAGATTGCCCTTTGGTTTGGTTATCCTTTGATTATTTCCCTGATATCTTGTGTCCATCGGGACGAATATCGGTTTTATAGCACTTCTTGAGTCAATTTCATGTACTCTCGCTATAAAGCGATAAAATACACGAACATCTTATGTTGAGTACGGGGGTTTCTAGATCCCCGAATCAAAATTTTTTTACAATAGATATAGATATAGTTTTTCGTGGTGATAGTTGATAGTTGATAGTTGATAGTTGATAGTTGATAGTTGATATTTGATAGCACAAGTGTTGAATCCTGCAATAAAACTTTACAATCTTGGCGTTTTACCCAGGTAAAACCTATTGTCTATTGAGAATAGAGTCATTAATTGCTGAAATTTGGTATCACTGATACCAATGCACAAATTGGACAATATCCTCAAAATCTTAACATTCAACACTTCTGAGTTGATAGTTGATTGGGAAACATCAAATTGATTACCCAGTCACCAGTCACCAGTCACCAGTCACCAGTCACCAGTCACCAGTCACCAGTCACCAGTCACCAGTCACCACTCACCAGTCACCAGTCACCAGTCACCAGTCACCAGACACCAGTCACCACCCAACATTCACCAGTCACAAATCAACAGTCACCAATAATAAAACACCAATCCCCACTACAAACCTAACAGCCTATCTAGAGAACACGACACAACAAACCAAACATTACACACAACCCG
>NZ_BJCE01000218.1:0-9078 GCF_005402885.1 Sphaerospermopsis reniformis | reverse complement strand
AACCCTTGATTCCAAGCGTGTCTGGCTACTCCTGCGTGTTGCGCCAGTAGTAGTCGTTGTTGCTTGTTAACTTTGAGTTGGGTTTTGAATCCTAGTAGCATACAGTGATTTTACTGTAATTCTGTCATCAACAGCAGATGAGTGGAAATTTTGGGAAATGTGAGTATTTGTTAGTATTAGTTAAGAAAACAGTAACTAGCTACTAACCCCCAGTAATTGTACCTTATTAAACCAATGATCTATCAGTTAAAATCTCATAACCATCTTCTTTCACTAACACAGTATGTTCAAACTGAGCAGATAAAGCATTATCAACAGTTACAGCAGTCCATCTATCAGCCAAAATTCTGGTATTTTTTGAACCTGCATTTAAAATTGGTTCAATGGCTAAAGTCATACCAGCACGTAATTTCACATTGGGAATCTCACGAGTTCTATAGTTGAAAACCGCAGGTTCTTCGTGTAAATTTCTACCCACTCCATGACCTGTAAATTGTTCCACCACACTAAATTTATTCATTTTTACATGGTCTTCAATCGCACCAGCAATATCCGCAAGGTGAGCGCCGGCTTTAACTTGTTCAATTCCTTTATATAAAGCTTCTTCCGCTATTTTTATTAATCTAGCTGCTTCTGGGGTGACATTTCCAACGGCAATTGTTATACAAGAATCACCATGAAATCCCTGATAATAAGCACCTGTGTCAACTTTTAATACATCACCGGAGCGAATAACCTTTTTCGGACTAGGAATACCATGTACAACTTCATTATTAATACTAGAACAAATCGAAGCCGGAAAACCGTGATATCCTTTAAAGCTAGGAGTTGCACCCATTTCGCGGATACGTTTTTCTGCATGAGCATCTAAGTCAGCAGTTGTCATTCCTGGTTCTACTAACTCAGAAATTTCTTTGAGAACAGTGGCTACAATCTTAGCCGATTGTCGCATGATTTCGATTTCGCGGGGGGATTTAATTTCTATACCCCTGCGTTGTCTGGGTGCTGTGGGTTTGGTTTGAACTGTTTCAGAAATTAGGTTGCTGAGAATGTTCATCATGTAATTTAGTAATTTCCGTGACTTTACGGCTTAGATTTCAGGTTGTTGAGACTTATTGCAAAAAATATCTATCTTTACGTTAGCTTATTTTGCGTTATTTAGAAAATTGGTAACGGGAATTGGTAATTGGTAATTTTCCATCCCATGTTTTATAAGTTTTTTTAATCTGAATTTTGCCAAATTTGTTCAACTTACTATTTTTCGCAATAAATCACCTCTATTCTCAATATTATTGAGAACATTATCAATAATTTTACGAGTTTAGGTTTTTTCAGCGATTGATATTTACTTACTAACTTTTTCTGGTACTATATATGTATAATCTAGGGGATTAATATATCATTTTATAATTATTACAAGATAGTTATTCCTCATCAAAACCTATCATATCAGGTTCTATCGTTTTTGTCAACAGTTTAATCTCTCTATTTGGCGGGTTTTTCTGGTAAAAATTCACAACTATAAATCCTGTACATTCTTAAATCCTGATTTTGAGAAAGATAGATAAAGATATAGGACTAATATTTGATTTTTGAACAGAACTCCATACATGGTTCGGCTTCGCTCACCATAAATACTGACAGCCTTCTTTCCTGTTCCCTGTTCCCTGTTCCCTGTTCCCTGCCTCTACAAAAAATTCATGAATCAAATCAGATCACTATAGATTAGGATTTAATGACTATTTCTCCTTTCATACCTGCTTCTAAATGTCCGGGGATGGTACAACGTAAATTATATTTTCCGGTTTTGAGAGGAACAAACACCCATTCTGCTTCTGCACCGGGTTTGAGTTCTAATTCGTGAATGTTACCTTTAATTTCCACATTTCCCGCTTCTACCTTTTGGGTCCAAATAGCATCAGCGAAATCTTTACTTGTAAAATAATGCTTGACGGGGCTAGGGTTAGTTAAAACTAGCTTGTACCGTTTTCCTGATTGAAATTCTAAAAAATTAGGTTCAAATTTCAACTCACCCGCAGCATTTCCCAGGCTGACAGTAATTTCGGACGGTGGTTGTTTGAGTATATCAACAGAGGAATTGTTTAAGTTTTCTGCGATCGCTAAATTTGTATTTGTGAAACTCAGACAAATTAGAAGTGTCAATAAACAAAAGACTGAATATAGACGTTTAGTAATTTGCTTTACAAAATAGGTATACATAATCAAAGTTCCTAGTGAGCGATAAGTCGCTCAAAATCTAAATTAGCATGAGGACTAAAGTCCTGACTACATACGTTTTGTTACTTAATAGAATTATCTGCTATTATTGCAGGTCCAGCAGTAACTACTACCAATTTATCAGGATCGAGTTGCTGACGCGCAAATTGATTAACTTCGTTTTTGGTGACTTTTTGGATTTTTTCTGCAAAACCCTGTAATTCTATCCCATCCAGTCCAAAAACCTCGTTCATTAAAATTTTAGCGGTTAACTGCTCTGATTTAGACAGAGAAATATTATAGTTACTAATCAAAGTGCGTTTTGCGGTTTCAACTTCCTGTACAGTAACACCTTGCTGATGTATTTGTTGTAAGATTTTGCGGGTAGTTGCGATCGCCTTATTTGCATCTTCAGGACTGGTTTGCATTTCAATTAAAAATGTGCCAATATTCTTTCCCCCTTGGAAATTACTATAAATTCCATAAGTCAAACCTAAGCGATCGCGCACTTCTGCACTAAGTCTACCAGATACGCTGCTTCCTGCCAAAATTTCATTCAAAACCAAAGCTGAATAAAATTTCGGATCTTGACGTTTGACACCCAGATCCCCCATATAGGTGATAGTTTGCGACTTTCCGGGTAACACCGAATTAATCTGTAAACCACGTTCTGTTTTTACCACCTGGGGATATTCTACCATCGGTGGTTTTCCCTGAACTCGCCAATTACCAAATTGAGTTTCTAAGAGCGATCGCACTTTTTCAATTTCAAAATCACCCACCAATACTAAAATCATCGTATCTGGGCGATAATGTTTTTGTCGAAATGCCATCACATCTTTCCGGGAAATTTTCTGTATACTTTCTAAAGTTGGGAAAATGTGTAATGGATGATTTTGCGGATATAATGCTTGCATAAATTTCCGGTTTGCTACTTCATCAGCATCATCCAGTTCTAACTTTAAGCCATTTACAGCTTGTTGACGACTAATTTCTAACTCTTTTTTAGGAAAAGTGCTATTTTTAACGACATCAGCTAAAGTCTCCAGCAAAACTGGTAAGTCTTCCTGTAAACTTTTACCCTGAATCTGCACACCTTCCCGCAATGTGGTAAAGTCTAAACTCGCTCCCCTACGATCTAAAATATCTGCAATAGTTAATGTATCTTTGGTTTTCGTCCCATTTAACAAATTATCCGCCACTAAAGACGCTAAACCGGCTTGATCAGTTTTGTCAAATTCCTTTCCTGCTTTAATATATCCACCTAACGTCACTGTCGGACTACTCTTGTCTGGTAATAACAACACCCGCAACCCATTGACAAACGTTAAGCGTTGTGGTACGTGTGGAATTGAATGATTAAAATCATCAATCTTTTCATCTGTAGCTGGTAAATACTTCGTCACCTCAGATGCAGTTATTTTCACACCAGTAGTTAAATTTTCTGCTGTGGAAAATTCAGAAGTTTGATAATTTTCATCTTGGGCATTTTGCACAGGTACAAAAAAACCAACCGCTGCTGCTTCTGGTTTTAGATACTTATTAATTACATCTATCACATCCGCTGGTTTGACTTTGCGGACATTTTCTATATATCGTTCTGTATATCTATAATCATTAGCAATAAGCAGATCATTAGCAAACTGCATCCCTTGACTGGTGATATCACGTCTGTTTAAAATTACATTTGCTATGAGTTGACTCTTAGCGCGTTCAACTTCCTCTAATGTTACACCAGTTTTGACAAGTTTCGTTATTGCGTTCTTGGTAGTTGCATCAATTTTTTGTAAATTTTGATTAGGTGCAACAGTAACAGATAAATGATACCAGCCAATTGCTCGCAAACTGACAACATGAGCAGAAATATCAGTTGCTAAACCAGATTTTACCAAAGCCTGATACAAATAAGAATTTTTTCCCCCCGTCAAAATATAATCCATTACTCCCAAAACTGGAGTATCGGGATCATTTAAATGGGGAAGTGGATAAATTATCTGTAAAAACTTTCCCGCACCAGGTTCTTGTAAAACTATAGGAGAAGTTGGTACTTGGGGAGTTGGGGGTTTAGGGAGTTGGGGAAGTCGTTGACTTTTGGGAATTTTTCCAAATATTTCCTTAACTGTTTCCAAAACCCTTGCAGTTGGGAAATCGCCCACAATCACCAAGATAGCATTATTTGGATGATAGTATTTATCATAATAATCCCTCACCTGCTCAACTGTCAACCTTTCCACATCAGACACAGTACCCGCAGGAGGTAAACCATAACCATGATCAGGAAATACAGACTGCATCACAGCACGCTTGAGGCGGTATTTAGGACTATTTTCATCACCTTGTAACTCAGAAATAACAACCCGCTTTTCACTTTCTAGGTGTTGGTTATCAATGAGTAAATTTTCCATTCTGTCTGCTTCCAGTTCCAGCAGTGCTTTCAGCTTATCGCGTTCCGCAGTATGGTAATATGCTGTTTGCTCAAAACTGGTAAAAGCATTAGAGTCACTACCCAAAGCACTAAATAACTGTCCAAACTGCACCGGACGGTTTTTTGTGCCTTTAAACATTATGTGTTCTAACTGGTGAGCAATACCATTGATGCCAGGAGCTTCTTTAGCCGAACCTATATTGTACCACATTTGCACCGTAACAACTGGTGCATTATGAACTTCTTTAGTGAGAACAGTTAAACCATTATCCAGAACAGTCTTTTGAACATTGTTTGTCACTGTCAGATTATTTTTGTTTGCGTCTACGGATATTTGCTGATAATGTTCCCAGTTGAGTTTAATAAAATTGAGATTTCCAGAAAACAAGTATCTCAGCAAAAAGGCTGATATCAAGGAGAAAAGGAATAATAGTAGCGGTACACGATAGCGATGGAAGCTAGAAATTACAAGCATATATTTTTTGAATATAAGTAAATAAGACTACATCTTTTTACCTATACAGTTCGAGTTTAAACTTTCTGGAAAATTTTGGGAAGGAGTTCAGGAGTCAGGAAAAAGATAAATATTACCTGTTCCCTATTGCCTTCTTACTGTCACCAGTCACCAGTCACCAGTCACCAGTCACCAGTCCCCAGTCACCAGTCACCAGTCACCAGTCACCAGTCCCCAGTCCCCAGTCACCTGTCACCTATTTCCCCAAAAACCGAATAAACTCCAAAGGTAAACCGTCAGTGTCAGCAATGAAAGTGACTTCTAAAATGCGATCGCCTATTTGCTGCTGAGTTGGTTCTAAAAGAACTTGGAGAGGTGACAACTCAGATAGAGCAGAGATTTTCGCTTTTAAGTCTAACAACCAAATATATAAATCTGGTACGGTTTGGGTTAAATCAAAAGAAAGATGATAATAACCCACATAATGCTCATCTGCAAAAGCATCAGGGGCGGGTTTCGGCTGTGGGATCTGGATCAGTTCAATGCGGCTATCTAATCCTTCCATCCAGCAAGCTAAAGTATAACCGGTAGTAAAGCGATCGGCAACCGTAAATCCTAACTGTTCATAAAATGCGATCGCCCGGTGAATATTCGCAGTTCTAATAGAAGCATGGTGCATGGAATTTTAGATTTTAGATTTTAGATTTTAGATTTTAGATTTTATATAAATATAAGTAAATATGCTGGTAAAAGCTTAGTAGCAAAGCAAAGGGCAAAAGGCAAAAGGCAAGAGATAATAAGAAGATAAATATGCTTACCAATTACCAATTACCAATTACCAATTACCACTAATATCTACTCAAACAACCGGAAATAAGGATAGCGCACAGGTACACCAGGTTCTTTATCCAAATCAAAATTAATCACATCCCAAGATGGATCTTCAGCGGGATCAGGTCCAAACTCCACTGGTAAACCATATAAACGAGCAGTACCAGCTTCCGGTTGTCCAGAACGCCAAGGACTGCTGCGTTCTAAATAACCACTCATTAACTCTTGATAGCGACGGGCAATAATTACCCTTGTAGCCCGATAACCTTGAGTATATAGCTTATCTAAAGCCTCGTGAATTTCAAAGCGAATGCCATCAGGATGAGTATGTTGTCGATACCATTCATTATTCCACCTCCGCCAATGACGACCCGACTGGAGATGTACCAACTCTTCCGTTTTCGGGTTCGCTTCAAAAGCGCCATGACGCGTACATAAATAAGTATCAGTCAACGTCAGCGCCGGAATAGTCTGGCGACAGTGTGGACACTGTATTTCAGGTCCAAATATTGGGTACTGTAAGCCTGGATTCATCATGAAGTGTGTACAAGCATAGTTTTATTTTTACCAGCACCAATAGGTTGGATTTAACACTTCGGCTCTACTACTTTGAGTGAGTTGCCGCAAAAGCAAATCTCAGCAGTTTTTTCCTTAGCGTACAGACCAAACGACTGTGGTATCCTGGTTGTGCAACCAGCCTCAAAGGTTGGAGTTTTTCCAGTGTTCCTGGGTACCATATCAATATTCTATCGTGTCTACTGTTTCCTATTGGACATCTCCCGATTTTTCTCAAGCTGCCTTTATCGCAACCAACGCCGTTGTTGTCGGATCAGTCAGGATCGCAGCAGGGGCAAGCATCTGGTATGGTGCAGTAGTGAGGGGGGATGTAGAACGTATTGAAATCGGCGAATGCACAAACATACAGGATGGAGCCATTTTACATGGTGATCCTGGTCTGCCCACCATCTTAGAAGATCATGTTACTATAGGACATCGTGCCGTGGTACATTCTGCCCATATTGAACGGGGGAGTTTAATTGGCATCGGCGCGATAATTTTAAATGGAGTCCGCGTTGGCCATAGTAGCATCATTGGCGCTGGTGCAGTTGTTACCAAAGACATACCCCCATTTTCCCTAGTAGTTGGCATCCCCGCTAAAGTCGTCCGTCAACTCACAGAAACGGAAGCTGCCGAACTCATAGAACACACCCAAAAGTACCACAAATTAGCCCTCGTTCACGCCGGTAAGGGGGATGATATTGGTTTTAGGTAATATTATTCCCAATCACCAATCACCAATCACCAGTCACCAGTCCCCAGTCACCAGTCCCCAGTCCCCAGTCCCCAGTCACCAGTCCCCAGTCCCCAGTCACCAGTCCCCAGTCCCCAGTCCCCAGTCCCCAGTCACCAACTTCAACATTCTTGACAATGCCCCTTGGAAAAATACCCGACTTCAGATAAAAATAAAAATTGATATCTGTTGACAAAACTTTAATTTCTAGATAACAGAGGTTTCTAAATATGGACATTGATACCCGTGTAGTCATCGTTTTAGCACCATTAGCCATTGCAGCAGGTTGGGCTGCTTTTAATATCGGTGCTGCTGCAATCAGACAAGTGCAAAACTTTTTAAATAAAGAAGCATAATTTAGGTAATGGGTAATGGGTAATAGGTAATGGGTGATAGTTCTCCAATTACCAATTACCAATTACCAATCACCAATTACCAATTCTGTGAACATCAACTCCCTACTGCAACCCTTTCAACACTTTGGCGTTAACCTGGGACTACCCCGCATTGTCAAATTATTGGCAAATCTTGACAATCCCCATCAAAAAGTACCAGTGATTCATGTTGCTGGAACTAATGGTAAAGGTTCTGTTTGCGCTTATCTATCATCTGTTCTCACTGAAGCCGGTTATCGCACAGGAAGATATACTTCACCTCATTTAATAGATTGGCATGAGCGCATTTGTATTAATGAACAACCCATCACTTCAGAAAATCTGTTTCAATTAATACAGCAAGTTCAAGAAGCAATAGATAAAAATGGAGAATCACCGACCCAATTTGAAGTAATTACCGCAGCCGCTTGGTTATATTTTGCACAGCAAAAAGTCGATATAGCCGTGGTAGAAGTGGGATTAGGTGGTCGTTTAGATGCGACTAATGTTTGCGAAAAGCCTTTAGTAACAGTAATAACTTCTATTAGTAGAGAACATTGGCAACAATTAGGACCCACAATATCTGATATTGCCAGAGAGAAAGCGGGTATAATTAAAGCTGGATGTCCTGTAATTATGGGACCTTTACCAGAAGATGCCGAAAAAGTAGTAATATCCCGCAGTTTAGAATTACAAAGTCCGATTTTTACCCCGCAACCAGCAGTAGAAATTAATAGTGGATGGGCAGAATATCAGACAATTGAAAATTCAGGATCAATTAAATATAAATTACCATTAAAAGGGCAAATTCAATTAACAAATTCTGCCTTAGCATTAGCCGCTTTAGAAATATTACAACAACAAGGATGGGAGATTTCTGAACAAGCAATTATTAATGGGATAGAAAAAACCAAATGGCCAGGAAGAATGCAATGGTTTACCTGGAAGAGTCAACAGAATAATCACGATTATCAATTATTAATAGATGGCGCACATAACCCAGCATCAGCAGCAGTTTTGAGAAATTATGTAGATAGTCTTACCCCACCCCGCAAGCAGGGAGGGGAGTATAATTCTATAACTTGGGTAATGGGAATGTTAGCGACAAAAGATCATGGTGATATTTTTCAAGAGTTGTTAAAAACAGGAGATAAATTATATTTAGTACCTGTGCCTGATAGTAATTATGCAAATTTAGAAGATTTAAAAAAATTAGCTTTAGAAATTTGTCCAGATTTAGGTTTTTGCAGCATCTATGAAGATGTATTTTTGGCTTTAGATGCTGCTTTCACCTCTTCAGAAAACCTGGTTATTTTATGTGGTTCTCTTTATCTCATCGGCTATTTTCTAGGTAATTCATAATTAGGGTTTGCTGAAAAAGTCCCTTCGTTGAGGCAGGGAATAGGGAATAGGGAATAGGGAATAGTTTTAGCTATCTGTTATCCCCAGATTTTCTAATTTATCAGACCCAAAATGCACAGTTTTT
>NZ_BJCE01000217.1:0-9087 GCF_005402885.1 Sphaerospermopsis reniformis | reverse complement strand
TTGGGGACCACCAATATACTTTAAAGTTTGGTTATAATTCTCATTAATAGTCAACCGCACTTCTGAGATTTGCCCAAAACTGCGAATGTAATCATTTGTCTGGGACTTTGCATGGTATTCAGATACTTAATATAGGCAAAAATTCATGATATTTTTGTGCTACAGGTGTTAATATTTGATTATATCTGATTATATTTTTGTTATTTAAACCTAATACTAGAAAGAGTGCATATAATATTAAATTTTTGCATTTGCGAATTTATATGTATATAAATGTATTTATATTAAAAACAGTAAAAATACTATGATAAGACTTATCTTTTAAACTAGACTTACTATTTATTTGTAGTGTAATTTGTGATATAAAATTTATACATATACTATTTAATGAGTTATAGGGTTTGTGACTTTGACAAAAATTGCCCCTGGACAACCACTGACAGGCACACAAAAGGATGGTTTGCGGTTAGTGTCCCTCTTAGGAGGGGGTAAACGTGATGTTGTGTTGGCCATTGATGTAACGGAAAGTGTGGGTTTAAATGACCAAGGACGTATTCGGTTACGTCAAATAGTTGAAGACAGTCTCAAACCGGGAGATTCTGTTTATGTTGTTCCTTTTGCTCAAAATGTGGTTTCTGATGATGTGATTTCTCTAGAAAATCCATTGGGAACACCGATATATTTTAATCATAAAAATATAGAAAATATTAATAAAATTTTAGCGAAAATTCCGTTAAATTATGATCCAAATCGTTATGGTACAGATATTCAAAGGGCAGAGTTAACAGTATATCAAGGTATAGCACAGATTAATCAAAATCGGCTGACGAAAAATCAACCAATTAAACCCCAGTCGGTTGTTTGGGTTACTGATGCACCGTTATTTACAAAGCCAGGAATTACGTCAGAAGTTTGGATAGAAACCCCTCGTGATAGTCCGTTTAGAATTGCTACATCCCCGGAAAGTCAAGAAAGAAAAAATTGGTTGAATACTTTGCCTTTAAAAGAGCGATCGCTTATCATTAAAAATCAAGATAATAAAGATTATACACTATCTGTAATAGACCTAAATCCTACGGTTCAAGAATTTTGTACACCAGCACCAGGAGGTCAAGAAACTTGTTTAGTTAATCCTTATTTGCTGAAACAGTTATGGCTACCCAGTTTCATTTTATTATTAATATTGGCTGCTGCCTGTTGCAGTATCTTCAAATTTGCCAAATTACAAAAAAAATGGGATGTGCGAGTCAAGTTTGAATCGAATGGAGAACATGAAGAACAAATATGTAGATTACCAAATAATAAAAAAATTGCAATTGGTGAATATGATCCTACCTGTGTAGATTCTATAGACTGTCCCAGTGGAGAATTACAAGCTTATTTAGAACGTAAAGGAGAAAAACTTTATCTAGTTCCTACATCAGATTCTAAGATTGAACTCAACAACAAAAAAGTAAAATCAAGAACTCTGATCACAAATTCTAACTTTACCTTAAATTGTCCAGATAAACGCCAGCGCGAACACGAAATAACCATCAAAATCAAAAAATAGTATTCAGGGTAAAAACTATGAATCAAGCAACAACAAACGAAACTCAATATAGAGGAATTAACCGTACAATTTGTATCGGTTTGGGTGGTACTGGTAGAGATGTTTTAATGCGAATTAGACGGTTAATTGTTGACCGTTATGGAGATTTAAATAATTTACCAATTGTCAGTTTTGTTCACATTGACACAGATAAAGCATCAACCCAAGTTACAGGTATTAGAACAGGAAGTAGCTATCATGGTGTGGATTTAAGTTTTAAAGAAGCTGAAAAAGTCAGTGCTACCATGTCATCGAAAGATGTCACCATGTTTGTGGACGGACTAGAACGACGTTCAGAATATAATAGTTACGGACCTTATGATCATATTGGGATCTGGTTTCCTCCTCAGTTATTGCGGAATATTAAAGCAGTGGAAGAGGGAGCAAAAGGTATTAGACCTGTAGGAAGATTAGCATTTTTTCACAACTATCAAAAGGTGAAAACAGCAATTGAAACAGCAGAAAGACGCACCAGAGGACACGAATCTTTATTACTAAAATCAGGTTTTAAAATAGAACCGGGATTAAGTATTTTTGTTGTTGGTTCTCTTTGTGGTGGTACGGGAAGCGGAATGTTTTTGGATGTTGCTTATAGTTTAAGAAATCTTTATGGGGATCAAGGCGCTCGCATTTTTGGCTATTTAGTAATTAGTCCAGAATTGTATGGTAATACTCCTAACATGAATGCTAATACTTATGCTGCATTAAAAGAATTAAACCATTACAGTAATCCTGGTACAGAATTTGCAGCTTGTTATGATATTGAGAATCTGTCCATTATTAAAGAAAAACGTCCACCTTTTGATTATGCTTATTTGCTATCTAATCAGACTGGTGGAGAATATGAAATACTCACCCAAGGTAAACTATGTAATGTGATTGCCCATAAAATAGCCTTAGAACTTTCTGGTGAACTTGGTTCAGTAGTTAAAGGAAATCGAGATAATTTTTTACAACACATAATTCAACCAGATAAACACCCCCGTCCTAATAGCCAAAGATACTTAACATTTGGACTTTCCGCCATTTATTTTCCCCGTGATACGATCATTCAAATAGCCTTAACTAAAGTCAGTTCAGAATTAGTTAGATTTTGGTTAAATGGTAAAGGTCAAAGTCCTGATCCTGTCAACTTACTTGAACAATTTTTGATTCAAAATCACTGGCAAAGTGATCTAGCAAAACGTGATGGATTAATTAATAAATTATCCGAGTCTGTAGAAGAATCTAGCAAGACTTTTACTAATAGTTTGAAAACTTGGCAAACTAAATTATTAAAGTTAATCTCTGAATGTAAAAATAAAGATGATCGGACAAATGTTAGGCAACAGTTAGCCACAGAATTTACTAAACAATTCCGTACTGTACAACCAGGAGAAACGGAAAGTATTCGCGGTTATTGGTTAACAAAATTAATTCAATCTGCCCCTAAAATTGCCAAAGAACTTAATACCAATATTGATGATTATTTGATTCAGCTACTTACACCCATAGAAGCTAAATTTTCTATTAGAAATACCCGTAATTGGTTAGAAGCACTGCAACATGAACTGCATAAATATCAACGAGATTTGCAAGAATCCATAACTGATTGTGGGGGAATGAAACGCATAGAAGATGTAGAAAGAAAATGGGATAATACTGACCAAATAATTGAAGAACTGGAAAATAAATTTATGCTGATTGGCAATTTAAAAAATAGCCAATTTCAAGATGAATCTAAAAAAGCTATTCAGGAAGTTTGTAAACTGATCAGGCATAATTTTGATTTAACAGTTTTACAAGAGACACTGAAAATAGTTAATCATTTACAAAAGCACATTCAAGAAAGAGAAAAACAAGTTGCGGCTTTTAGCAGTTTGATAGAAGACTTACAAAGTGCTTATGAAAAAGAGGAACGAGAATTAAAACAATTGAATTTTGATGAAATGAGTGGGGAGGCTATTTTTGATAGTGAAGATATAGAACTTTGCTATCAAACAATGTTACCGGAAAATGATCTGCGTTCTCAATTAGTATTAGCAAGTTCAGCGATTACCGAAGCAACTGGTAAAGATCCATCCTTGGCATTTTTACTCAATCGAGAAAGAGTTACATACTCTCAAATAAAACAGGAAATTGATCCCAAAGTTGTGAAAATATTTGCTTTTCGTGGTAGCAATATTGTTAATTCTGTGATTAAACGCTTCATGAAAAAATATTCTTCCTCCGCAGGTGCTACTCGGTTAACACAAATTATGCAGGAAGCTCAACCTTTACTGCGGTTAAATTTGAATGATCCTTATTTTCGAGATGATCCTGCTAAAAGTAGTAAATTAATAGGATATAAAGATACAGACGAATCAGATGTGACAGAATTTAAAAAACTGCTAACACAAGATTTAGGAATTTCCTCAAGTGTTTTAAAAGCAATACAAGCAGATGATGAAATTTTAATTGTCAATGAGTATGCAGGTTTTCCATTGAGATTAATTAGTAGTCTAGAAAGAATGCGAAACCCATATATCAGAGAACAAAATTCTGGTACATCTTTTTTACACAATGATGCTCGCACTTCTTTTTCTGATATCATTCCCCCTGATGCAAGAATAATTGAACAACTGGAGGATATTTTTTATCCCTGTTTAGCTTTGGAATTGTTAAACGAAAATCAGGAAAATCAGGAGGTAGAATTTCAACATTATGACTCTTTCCGAGATAGTTATTACACTGCTGCGGTGAGTGCAAATTGGATGCAAGCTTTAGAAGATTTAGCTAATAACCGCAATATGGCGAATACTTTACAAAAGATATTAGATGATGTAATTTCTGATATGCAAAATAATCCCACATTATGGGATAATGAATATCTACCTAAACTCAGGCAATTTCCAGATAAACTGAAAAAAATACCGGAAGATAGTCCTAATTTTCCCTATATCCAAAAAGTCTATGTTTCACCAGATAATATGCAACCTACAATTAAAGAGGGGGTAATAAATCGTTTTTGGAAGAAGATGGAAGCAATGTTTAAAAATAGAAATCAAAATTCACTTCCACCTAGAGATAAAATCGAAAATCAAAAAGCTCTTGTTGGGGAAATAGTAGCTAGTTCTCCTCTGGATAATTCTGATACTCAAAATCAAGATAAATTACGCTCAGAATTAGCGCGTTTAAAAGAGTTATTTGATAATAACTTGATTCCTCAAGAATATTATGAGATACAAATGCAAAAAATTCTTGACAAATATCTAACCTAAAACATCTTGTTATGGGTAGTTCACATCTACCCACTTTTAACCATCTTTCCGCACTACCAAAGGTATTTTTTATGATTCCACCCCTACCACCTTATTTAATTTTTATCACTGTTGTTCTTGTGATTCTTCCATCTCTGGTAACTATTTTTCTTAGGATATCTCTTTACAAATATTTAATGGATTTGAGTAATAAAATTCAAAGATTGATTAAAAAACAAGCACCTGGGAAACGGTTAAAAATTATTGAAACATTAGAGGAGAGATTTAAACAAGCATCTCAACAATTAGAACAGGTAAATACAACAGCATTAATTGATCAAGTTTATAGTCAAGAAAAAATCAAGGGTTTCACCTGTGAACAAATAGATTATTTATGTCGCATCTTACCCAATTTATTGTTAGCATTTGGGTTACTTGGTACTTTTTTAGGTATTACTATTAATTTATCTACTCTCAGTCAAGCAATTAATCAAACTAATGCTAGTGATGTCAGTAATTTAGTTGCTGAATTAAAGAAACCATTAGAAGGAATGAGTATTGCTTTTACTACCAGTCTAACGGGATTATTATTTAGTGCTTTGTTAACGGTAGTCAATTTCATTTTTAATAGTGGACTTGCTAAATATCGTCTGCTTAGTTCTTTGGAAGACTATCTAGATAATATTTATTTTCCACAAGTGCAAGGTGATACTCGTCTTGATAGAATAGTTAATAGAATGGTAGATCAGCAGGATGAATTTTTAACAAATTTTGGTCGAGTAGTGCGCGAAGCGGTAGAAAAATCTATGGGTAAGGTAGCACAACAAATTGCTGATGGAAATAAACAAACTATGGATTTAGCTAGACGAGTTTATGAAAAATTTGATGCTGCTGCTGGAACTATTTCTGGTGCTGCGGATGAGTTTAAATATTCAATAAATAATTTGCAAGATTCGATGACGGAAATGCAACAAACATCCCAAGTTTTTAAAGATGCGGCTGAAAATTTTAATAAAAGTGATTTTCCTTTAAAGTTATCAAATGCTACAGAGCATTTAAGTAATACACAACAAAAATTTTCTGAATCTGCTGCAAGTTTGGCTGAAACAACTGATTTGATTATAAATTTGTTGGCACAAATGGAGAGTTTAAGTAATAATTTAATCAATTTAGGGGAGGATATTAAAGTTGTTAATCAAACTTCTGTTCAATTATTAGGGTTACATCAAAATAATCAAATTCAGTTAAGTGAAATTATTCCTCAACTCCAACAAGGTGCTAATAGTTTATCTGAAGCTATGATTAAACTTGAGCAAGTAGAAATAAAAGTTAGTGATAAAGCTGATAGTTTAAGTCATGTAGATGTTTCACTAAATCAATTATTGGAATTTGTGAAATATAATGCAGAACTTGTTAAACATAATACGGAACAAATGAATTTAGCATTTGATAATTTAGGCGATCACTTTATTTCTAACTTATCTCAAGAACAAATCGCCCTGAATCAATTATTAGAGTCTGTCAAATATAATACAGAACAGATGAATTTAGGATTTGATAATTTAGGCGATCGCTTTATTTCTAACTTGTCTCAAGAACAAATTGCCCTGAATCAATTATTAGAGTCTGTCAAATACAATACAGAACAAATGAATTTAGGATTTGATAATTTAGGCGATCGCTTTATTTCTAACTTGTCTCAAGAACAAATCGCCCTGAATCAATTATTAGAGTCTGTCAAATATAATACAGAACAGATGAATTTAGCATTTGATAATTTAGGCGATCGCTTTATTTCTCATCTTTCCCAAAACCTTGATCATAATCAACAGCAATTTCAGACTTTAATCAACAATCTTGAAGGATCTACTAATCAATTTAGCATGAAGATGGAGACTATTAAAGTAGATTTGATCAACCTATTAGAAAATAACAACACTCAATTAACTTCAGAATATCAAAAAGTAAATAATAATATCCTTCAGGGTATCAACAAGCAAACAAATATAAATGAACAAGGTTTAGAGATAATCATTAAAAATATTCAAGAATGTAATAAAAGTTTACAGGATACTAAAGTTTCTATCAACCAACTCAGACAGGTAATAAATAAAGACACCTGAATCATGAATTTAAACCAAATAAGTTTATCAATATTGTTTTGTAATGTAAAAGCATGAAATTATGGCACGTCGTTCACGCTACACTGAATACAATGAAGAGTTAAACGTTTGGCAAGCATTTACTGATTTAATGTCCAATGCGTTTATGATCTTAGTGTTATTTTTATTTCTCACTATTATCATATCACAAATAACTAATGTTCAAAATAAACCTGATAAAAATTCAGTCAATTTACCTTTGAAAGTTAAAGATTTAGAAAGAGAAGTAGAGGAATTAAAACGAGAGTTAGATAATCAAAAACGCCTCACAGATGCACCACCAATCATAGTTATCAAAGATCAAGGTGATTATAGATTTGCGTTAGGTAGTGCAGAAATACCTCCTCAAATGTTAAGCTATATTTTCAGAGAAATAGTACCAACAATAGAAAGTACCAGCAACAAATATGGTATTAACGTTGTGGAAATAATTGGACATACAGATGCTACACCTAATGGTAAAGCAAATAGTAATTTAGATGTAAATTTAGAAAAAGTAGTTAGTGGCACATTTCCAGTTACAAAACTTCAATCAGGTTCTAATGCTGATTTAGGTTTAATGCGTGCGTTATCAGTTGTGAAAATATTGCGTGATATTCAAAACAAACAAGTTAGATTAAAAGGTTTATCATTTCGTGCTTATTCTGCTGCACAATTAATATTACCAAATGGACAATTAGCAGAAATTGCACCTATGAAAAATAAACAAGATGATCAAACAAGAAGAAGAATAGAAATTCGTTTTACTCGTTTAGGAGAAGAAAAGGAAGTAGGAAAAAAATAATATATCAGATGTTAAAGATCCCGGACTTCTTAATTTCATATTTTCTAAAAAATTATAATTAATCGCAGAAGTCGGGGATCTGAATTTTAATCTATCTCAGGTTCAACACCTAAAGCACGCAGTTGGGCAATTAATTTTTCTTTTTTCTGTCTTTCCTGTTCTGCACGTTGTTTTTCCTGTTCTGCAAGTTGTCTTTCTTGGTTTGCACGCTGTCTTTCTTGGTTTGCACGCTGTCTTTCTTGTTCTGCTTTTTCTCTTTCCTGTTCTGCGGGAGTTAACACCCAATTACCATTTTGATCATACCATCGTAACCAGGGCATTTGTACATTTTTATAACTCCCTTGCCAAATTCCTAAACCTAATTCTAACCCAGGAATCCAAAAACGAGAATTAGCATCTGAAGGTGTAGAACGCAAAGTTTCAATATAGCGATCGCCCCTTAATTCAAACATCCTAAATTCTGATTGATAACGATCAAATATCGCATAATAAGGTATTCTTAAAATCTTTTCATAAACTTCCCATTTACCAGGTGGTTTTTCCACATCTCGCAACATTTGACCTAAATCTTCTTTTTCTGTTCCTGGTGATAACAACTCTACCACAATATAAGGATTAACAGATTCTTGCCATACTACATAACTTAAGCGCAAATCTTTTTTTTCATACAAATAAGGAACACCCACAACCGCAAACCAATCTGGGCGTTTATACCACAATGGATGACGAGAATCAAAATACAGATTTATGTCACTTCCTGTAAAAAGTTCCTCTTGTTTATAATGAGGAGGAAGAAATGTATCTGCTAATAATTGTGGTTGCAATAAATGAAATTGATCCGGCAAACCTTTCTCCTCTGGATCTTCGCTAGGCAGATCATACATTGTGGGTAATGTTTCTTTGGCCGCTAAGGGCGGATCTGTTTGATACATTTTTGAATATCCTGAATATCAAACTTTTATATTTTAATTATACTCTGTATTTGATGTTTTTACTATTTGGTGTAGTTTTATTTTATAAAATCTAAATATTCACAGACAATTTATCAATAACCATCCTGTAAATCCTCAAATCCTGGACATCCTGATATGGCTACGCCACGCTTCGCTATCAGACAAAATAATTACGAATTATCCTGTAAATCCTTAAATCCCGGATATCCTGATTCAGACATTCTCTGATATTTGCGTTTTTAACCAACTCCGAAAATTCCTAATCATTGCCATTTCACCTATTTCTAAGCTAGAAGCTAAAAACTGAGGCACTTCTGTATTTAAAGATAAATTAGCAAAGGTTGGTGAACTATTACCAGGAATATATTTACCATCAGCT
>NZ_BJCE01000216.1:0-9166 GCF_005402885.1 Sphaerospermopsis reniformis | reverse complement strand
TGAGAAAAATTCTTTATCCGTTTCGTGTTAAGAGTTCCCTGTTCCCTATTAACTGAAAAACCCGGACAGGCCGGGTCTATATTAACTTGTATCCAAGTTATAATAGCTGTGTAGCAATTAGCCGCCTAAACTGCGCCAATCAACAAGTACGTCTTGAATTAACAGAGACTTGTTGTAAACTTGCAGAATAATGAGCAAGAATACGAAAAACAAACCCATAAAAACACCCATTAAAGGTGTTGTTCCCCAACCGGGGGATACTTTACCATATTCAGCGTTTAAGGGTCTGAGGATATCTCCCAATTTAGTCCGTTGTGCCATAGTTCACCTAAGATCAGTTGCCAAAACTTTTTTTATTTTTTTTATTCCCCTCTGTAGGGTGCTGCAATATTTCAGCAGGATTTTAACCTTACGTTTGGGATGATTCTGACTATGACGATAATACCACTATCAGGGTAGGGCGGTTTACCTGACTTTAATGAATGGAGAATATAGTATTTACGTTAAGTTTTGTAATATTCTAGAAGATAACGCTCATAATATAACTCTAAATTTATGGACTTAGAACCTGGTTTAGTGCTTGGTGTTTCTTTTTCTGCCATCCTGATTGCTATTACTGGTATGGCAATTTACACATCCTTTGGTCCACCAAGCAGGGAATTAGCTGATCCTTTTGAGGATCACGAAGATTAAAAGCGTGATTAGTTTGGTATAATGGTGGGCTATGCCCACCCTTGGGGAAGTTAAAATTAAGATCCCCGACTTATCTATACAGGTAAACATTTATGAATCAACCTATTTTACAGTTTATTGAAAATAAGAATTATAAAAATCTGTCTTTACCGCATCCTGTAGAGTTAGATAATTTGAATATTTTTATCGGTTCTAATGGTTCAGGTAAGAGTAATTTTATTAGTTGTTTAAAATTTTTAAAGGACTGTTTAACTACTATTCCTGATGAAAGTCGTGGTGTGAGTAGTTTTGAAGATGCTGTTACCAAAATTGGGGCTGATAGAAGAGTAATTTTTTGATCTGGAAAAAAAGCAGCCTTTTCTGCTGCTGCTATATACTGTTCTTGGGAAGGGTTAATAAAATAAACTGATTCTATACAATCTCTAGCAAATTTAATTGCTTGTTCAGTTCCCAGACGATATAGCAAAAGATAATATGTTTCTAGATAAACAGGAAAGGGAACTAAGATTGTTAAATTTTCTGCATTGATTCTTTGTATTTGAGTTTTTGAACGCTGATGATATTGATCATCTATATCTATAGCAGCATAAAGGGGTCCAGTGTCAGCAATTATAGCTCTCAAGGTGTGTTTGGTGGTAATGATTGTGAGTATATTTGTTTAGCGAGAATTTGATCATGATTTACCGAGGTATCCAAAAATCCGCTTCCTTTAGTCGTAGGAGTAAAGTTAATTGGTTTTTTTGGAGGTAAATAACCACGTTGACTCAAAAATTCGATGATGGCATTTTCAATAATATCATTAGCAGGTAATAGATTTTCCTGATCTTTGATATAACTATTGAGAGCATTTGCTAATGTATCTGGTAATGTAATGTTGAGGGATTGCATAGGTTTTTAGTGGAAATTATATCTATATTATATTCTTGTCTGAATCAGGATAACCAGGATTTTAGGATTTACAGGATGTTTTTGGATGATTTTTGGTGGGAAGTTGGGGATTTTATTTGTCTGAATCAAGATGTCCAGGATTAAAGGATTTACAGGATGTTGTTGAATGATTTATGGTGGGGGGTTGGGGATTCTTTGAGGATGTTTTTGGATGATTGTTTGGTGGGAAGTTGGGGATTTTATTTGTCTGAATCAGGATGTCCAGGATTAAAGGATTTACAGGATGTTTTTGAATGATTTATGGTGGGGAGTTGGGGATTGTTTGAAGATGTTATTGAATGATTGTTTTTTGAGAAATTGAAGATTTTTCAGGATGTTGTTGAATGATTATTTTTGAATGTTTGTACACTATCTATAAATTACCATCCTGTAAATCCTTAGGACTTACGCAACTGGCATATTTCTCTGTTCGTAGTAAGCGATTTATCGCTTATTTTT
The DNA here is from genome assembly GCF_005402885.1 of Sphaerospermopsis reniformis. NCBI lineage: Bacteria > Bacillati > Cyanobacteriota > Cyanophyceae > Nostocales > Aphanizomenonaceae > Sphaerospermopsis > Sphaerospermopsis reniformis. The sequence continues at coordinate 7,087 of NZ_BJCE01000216.1, read as the reverse complement.
GGCACTAAAGTGCCTACTACAGACTTAAATTTAGACTTTCCTTGTGACACTTGCGTAAGTCCTGATCCTATAATCCTGGTTATCCTGATTCAGACGAATACAACTTTAAACACCAAACAAACCATCTAAAAATTACCATCCTGAAAATCCTATAATCCTGGTTATCCTGATTCAGACAAATACAACTTTAAACACAAACAAACCATCTAAAAATTACCATCCTGAAAATCCTGATTCAGACAAGTATTTCAAAACTCCCAATTTTCCAAGGTGCGATTTTTTCAACTTCCTCATTTACCTTCCTTTCCAATAAATCAACCGCTTCCCCTAACCTAAAATATTCACTTTCTAAACCTAACTCTACTGTTTCTCCATGACATTCATAAAAACGCAAAATGATTTTTTTACTATCATCTTCACTGATTTTAAAAGCTGTGATAATTAAATTATTATCTGCTAATTTGATAAAACTTTGATTCGGTAAAATACCAGATGCAGATTTTTTGATTTCTGGATTTATCAACACATTTAATGGTATATTTAATTCATATCCTTTTTTCACTGTTTCCGCTTCTTGCCAACTGCCAAGATGAGGATATAAACTATAGGTAAATTCGTGTATTCCTCTATCTGTTTCTGGGTCTGGCCAGTTGGGACTTCTTAATAATGTCAGGCGGATTTGATTGGGTTTAACATCGTATCCATATTTACAATCATTGAGTAAGCTAAAACCGTATTTTCCGCTATCTGTTTCTGAGGTTAAATCAGCCCATTGTAAAGCAGGTACTTCCCATTTTGCTTGTTCTGCCGGGGTTTGGGGGTTGGTGGGGCGGTTAATGACTCCACAGGGGATTTCATAAGTTGCAGTTTCGGTGGTAAAATTTAAAGGGAAGCTGGTTTTAACTAATACTTGATTTTCTTGCCAATTTACAGTATTCTTAATTTTAAGAATTGGGGTACTTTTTTGTAAGGTGTAATTTTGGGTAAATTCAGATTTACCGATTTTACGAATCACTTGTAAATTTTGTTGAATTTCTCCATGTTCTAACCATTGAATTGATAGTAATTCGCTTGGGTTTAGGGGTTTGGTGCTATAATTTGGATCAATATTCCAAGCGTCCCAATATTGTCCACTATCTTGAAAAGCTTGGAGTTGGTTTCCTGCACCGTTTAATATTTCACGTTGTTGGTTTTTATCAAAGATGCTGTCTATATCTCCAGTTTGAGGGTTAATTTTTACTTGGAGATATTCATTTTCTAAAGTCCAATTTTGGGGAAGTTCATTTTTTACGATGTTTGATTTTTTCGATGTGGGAGAAAGCCAATAAATTTGATATCCTATGGATGGGAGGGTTGCGAGAAATAATAAAGAGTTTGCGCTTTTTTGGGATGGAAGTTCATTTCCTTGAAAGTCGTAAATTTTCCAAGTTTGGTTATTTTCAGGTAAGTTTAAACTAACAACTTCCGATCGCTCCCAGTTGAGAGAGTTAAAAATTATTATAGGAATAGTATTAGGTTCGGGTGGTTGTGGTAAAGTAATGTGAGATGCGATCGCTCTTAAAGCATCATCTAATATTTTATTTCCCACTTGTTGAACTTCTTCCCACTCCGGTAACGCATCGTGATAAACTTGGGTAATAGAAGAACCGGGTAAAATATCGTGAAACTGGTTAAACAGAACTTTTTTCCAAGAAGTTTCTATTTCCATTTTCGGATATTCACAACCATATATAGAAGTTGCCAGAGTTGCGAATAACTCAGCTTGATATAATAGATGTTCAGATTTACGATTGTAGCGTTTTTGATCTGCGTGAGTCGTATAACATCCGCGATGAAATTCCAAATATAACTCATCTTCCCATATTGGTAAATTTTCAGGAAGATTTTCTGATTCCGATTTTATATGTTGTAGATAATTTTCGGCGGTGGAAAATTGTAACTTGGGTAAAATGGGGGAATGTTCCCAGCGTCGTGCTACTTCTAGCATATCACGAGTAGGACCACCACCATGATCACCGACACCAGGAAGCCAAAGCGCATCATTTAAACCCGTTTGAGTTTGCCACTCACACAGATATTGAGTCATCTTAACCGGATCAATAGTTTCCCCGATGAGAGCAGACATATAACTTAATATTTGACTACCATCTGGCGATCGCCACCAAAATAAACCATAATCAAATTTAGTAGTATCATTCCAGCGTAGCTTTTGAGTGACAAAAAACTCAATTCCCGCTTGAGTCAAAAACTGTGGTAAAGTTGCACAAAAACCAAAAGTATCAGGAACCCAAACTATGGGAGATATTTTTCCAAACTTCTGCAAAAAATAACGCTGACCATATAATAATTGTCTAACAATAGACTCACCAGAGATCAAATTTAAATCTGGTTCAACCCAGAAACCCCCCAAAACCTCCCACCTTCCAGATTTTACCTGACTTTGAATCTCCCGAAATAACAGAGGACGATTTTCCTCAACCCAAGCATACAGAGCAGGAGTAGAATGACAGAATATCAACTCAGAAAAATCTGATTGTAACCTTAAAACCGACTCAAAAGTATTTTGTGCAGCGTTCCAAGTTTCTGAAACAGGCCATAACCATGCTAAATCTAAATGAGCATGACCCAACAAATATATTTTAGATTTTAGATTTTGGATTTTGGATTGAAGTAAAAGCTGACGTAGGCTAAAAACAACATTCTTCCAATCTTCTTCTTCCCTCTCTTCCTCTGCGTTCTTTGCGCCTTTGCGGTTCGTTACCTCATCAACCCCCGCAACCAAACCAGCTAAACCCTGCGGTGAAAACCTTTCCAAAAGAACTTGAGTAATAGCCAACTCATCAGCCACAATACCCGGATCTAAATCATTGTAACCCAAACCTTCAAAAATTAAAAGCGATCGCACCAAAGCACCATCACAATGACCAGGACTCACCAACCGCAAACAAACAAAAAACGCATCACCCGGTTTTACCCCTTGACTTAAAAGCACCCGTGGGGAACAATCAAATAAATCCCCAATTGAAACCAGATTACCATTAACATAAACCTCAACCGCATCAGCCCACCAAAGCAAAGACAACCGCAAAGACAAACCAGATAAAGGATAACCTTGCAAACTTTCAGGAACAGTGAACCTTTGCGCTAACCAAAGAACCTGTTTTCCCCCATCCCAAACAACCTGATTTCTCTGATTTATCTTAACAGATTGCCAGTCAGATAGATCAGAATTTACTACCTCATTAACTTCTAACTCATTAACTTCTAAATTACCTTGCTGATAAACCCAAGAAGAAAGGATATTAATTTGACATAAAGAGCGTAAATTTTCAACAGTCTTTGATATAGATGTAGTATCCATAGGAGTAAAATGAAAAGTTAGAGAAAATCAACAATGAAAATTCACAAGAGAAAACCACGCTCAGAACTTAAACATAAATTGAGATTGTCAAAATTAAACTCATCTGAATTTATTTTCAGTTATGATTATATCACTAACTAAATCTCAATCACATTTTACGAGCAATCACATTTCACAGGAATCGGCAAAATTAATCAAAACTCAGCCTAATTACAGCCTAATTATATTGATATCATGTCCTCCAGTTCATCTCGTCCTTATCAAAGTAAAGTATTTAACTTCTTCAATCAGCAATCTCGGCGGTTGAGTCAAAAATTAGAAAGTACCATCCGTAACTTACAAGTTGCTACAAAATGGAGTGTAGAGGCGTTACTTTATCCGTTGTATCAAGCATTGCAGCCTGATAAACAACCAGGAAAGAAATTACAAACTTCAGCTAAGACCACCCAAACATACTTAAAATCTTATACTCCCCCACCAGCAGACACGCCTATTCAGAACGTCATAGAATTAGTTAAAAATTTACCATCTGCTGCCGCTGCTGAATCAGAAACTTTACAAAATGTCAAATCTTCAGGTTTTTTGGGTAGAACCTGGGAAAAAATTACTCATAGTTTTGGGTGGTTGCAAACTCAAAAAGCTCCGAAATTACCATCAGAAAATACTTTACAGCATCATATCCCCACTGTACAGGGAATTGCCGTCAAATTAGAAACTAGAGATTTGGTACTTGTCAGCGACAATAACAAAGTTTTTGATGTTTTGACAATATCCCAACAAAGAAAATTAAATGATACAATTAATCAAGAAATTGCTGAATATTCCCAAGTTTTACAATTAGTAGCAGCCCAAAAAGAGCAGAATTTATTACCAGAAATTGACCGGATTTTAAACAAATTAACTAATAGTTCAGATTCTAGTATAACAAATGTTCCCGAAAATCAAAACACCCTAGAAATCAAATCTTATCCTGGTAAAATTTTAGCATTTTTAGATACAGTCTTAGCCAAATTAGAAGCTAAAGCAATTGTGCCTGTAAAACAACAAAGTCAGGGAATTATTAAAGTTGCCAAAACTCAATTATATATCTTTATTTATGGGAAAGAACAGGTAGAAGCTAGGGGAGAAATTTCTGTAAATGCTGATAATTTAACCAGCGAACAGCAAAGTTTGAATATTCCCACTTTAATAGAATCAGCAATTAATTACTTTTTTGGAGGTAGAAAAATTCCCCAACTGAGGGAAGATGAAAAAGATTATAAATTTAATAAAATTAAAATTTCTCACCAAACTGTTAACACATTTATTGATACTCGGCAAATTCAAACATCTGAGTTAACCGGAGATTCTTGGTTAACTTGGGGTGATTTATTTGGTAATTTGGAAATCACAGCAGAAATCAAGGCTAACACCACAGAAGACAAAAATCAAGAAGTATTAAATACAAAGGAAAGGAAGGTTTTTAAAAACAAAAAATCTGTATCATCAACACCTGAATCTAGTTTTGCAAATGCAAGAGAAGCGGAAAAACAACAACAAAAACAACAACAAAAACAACATAAATTAAAACCCGACTGGATAGAAACAACTGCTACATTTATCGGGTATGAAAAACACCCATTAGAGCAAATTTTAGCATGGTTGGATCACGTCATGCTGTGGATAGAAATGATTTTTATGAACATGATTTATTTCTTTAAAGGATTGTTGCAAGGTTAGTTTTTTCAACATTATCCAATAAATTGAGTATGTCAAGACGTGATATCTACCATAATTGTTTACAATAGAACTAGGACAGATTTTAATCAAGAACAAGATTATCAAATTAATTGTATTTGATGATATAATTGAGGAGATAGTAAAATGGATACCAAATTAAGCTATCAAGAAATTATCAAAAAAATTCTTACAGAAAATGCCGAATATCGAGCTTCTATACCCGATGGTTATGAATCTCAAGTTTTATTTGATGATGAGAGAGGACGTTATTTGGTATTAGATATTGGTTGGAATAACGATAAATATTTACACACTACACCTATTCACATAGACTTAATTGATAGTAAAATTTGGATTCAATATGATGATACTGAAGAAGGAATTGCTAATGAATTAATGGAAGCAGGTGTTCCCAAGCAAGATATTGTACTTGGTTTCCGTCATCCCAAAATTCGACCCTATACAAATTTTGCTGTTGGTTAGTTGGGATATTAATTTAATCCATATTTTAAAATGCAAATATTCCCGACTTTTTCACAATATAAAACCAGAAGTTGGGGTCTAAAATTCACCTAAATCAAGCTACACAAATTCCATATTTAGGTAATAAATCATGAATAATATAAAATTGATGTGCTTGTAAAGCGTCGTGAAATAATTTCCAATTACTGACTAAAAAACTAGGATGATAGTGGAAAATTTCATTATCCTTATCAACTGCTTTTTCAGTTCGTAAAGCTTGATATTTCCAAGACCCTTGACCTTTAGGAATATAGTCTACATTAGCATCTCCAAAACTAAATTTACCTTGAGAAATAGCATCTAACCATTTGTGATGACGTGCATGACCATTTTTATCTTTAATATTTTCTAACATCCAAGCAATTAAACTTTTATCTGCTTCCGGTAAACCTGGTACAATAGCATCAGCATCACCTAATAAATAACGCTGCATAGCCTTACACATATTATCAGCAGCCGCTAAAAAATCTTCAGGATTATTGCGTCTAATTTTCTCACCTCTACCATTAATATAACCCCAACGTAAATAAGGTTTATCAGGATGACTTAAAACCGCACCATGTCCTAAAGGTAAAGCTTCACTAACAAAATAATTTTTCAATCTATCCATTAAATTTTTATCAGGTTTGTCATATTCATCAAGTAATTTTTTCGCTTCATTAACTCGATGGTTCACCCCTGCAAAACCTTGATGCGCCCAAGTATCAACATAAACGTGCATTGTAATCCCTAAACGATGTAAACTATAAGCAGTTTGACGACATTGAATACACTCCCTTACCATCTGCTGTGCAACATCACTATTAGGACGACAAATTAACTTTTCAATAAACTTTCCTTCCGGGTTCTCACCTGCTTTTTTACCCCCATTTCCTGGTAAAAAATGAAAAGGTATCCACACATGATAATTTGCTAATTCTTGAAAGTTGCGATAATCTAACATTTTATGCGCTGAACTGATGCGGGTAAACATTGCCCCATTATCAAATCTAATCATACCGCCATTAATGGCATCATCTACATATTGGGCGCAGTAAGCGATAATACTAGCATCTTCATGTTTAAAACCCGCTAGTCGTGCCACTACGTAGGTAACACCGTGGTGAAAGTCTATTTGCATTTTAAATAACTTCGGTTAAGGATTTTTAAATTTAGGAATAGACTATACCAATTTGGGTACTTATTTCATTTTTCTTCCTCTCTGCGTGAGAAAATAAGAAAAAAATCCTCTTACCACAACATCCGATTCAAAAAACCTTGTAACAACTTTATCCCCTCCGGTTCATGATAATCTGTAGGTAACAAATCCCTTATTGCTTGTTCCAAAGTTTCCAAAGCTACATCTATTTCCTGACGCTTTGGCCGAGAAGTTGCAGGAAAATACAAAGGTTCACCTACCCGAATTGTTAACTTTTTTCTCCAAAATAAATCATGAGTGCCGATTAATGCTATGGGTACAATTGGCACTTCAGCCCGCAACGCATA
>NZ_BJCE01000215.1:0-9301 GCF_005402885.1 Sphaerospermopsis reniformis | reverse complement strand
ATCCCAAAAAATGCACACTTTTTCCGGTATACCCTTCAAAACCCTTGCACTAATTTCTGTGTTTATCAGCCTCTAACCTTTGATATATCAAGGTTTTAGGTTTATTCAGCAAACCCTAATTAGGCTTATTGAGTCGTTTTTAGGTGAAACATTCTGCTCTTTTTTCTCGTTTCTCGTTCTCATACTCTGTATTTCTCATTCCCAGTCGGAGACTGGGAACGAGAGAGCCAGACAAAGCTTTTGCGTGAGAATATGGTTCTACAGACTTTGGAAATATTTATCCAAAGCTTCGTGTACTAACTCTGTCATGGGTTTATTGAGTTTTTCTGCGGTTTCTTTGAGTTGGGAATAAACATCATCTCGTAAACTCACCCTATGACGTGATTTTCCGCTGCTGGTGGGTTCTCCCGGTGTATAAGTGGCTGAAAATTCACGGATAGCATCAAAACCAATGCGATCGCAAAAATCCCCAAAGCTTTCTTTTCCTTTCCGTGATTTTTTAAAGAAGACAAAAATCGGCTCTAAAAAGCTTTCGATGTCGTTGTGGTGCAATTTTTCAATGATCGGTTGTGCTAACCGCGTTTGATCTGGTGAACCACCTAACCACACTTGATAAGATTCCGGCGCACTACCTACAAATCCTAATTCTGCCATATAAGGACGAGCGCAACCATTGGGGCAACCTGTCATCCTTACCACAAAGTGGTCTTTTTGTAAACCGACTTGATCCAATAAAGTCCGAATTCTTTCTAAAATACCAGGAATTGCTCTTTCTGACTCGGTAATAGCTAAACCACAGGTAGGTAAAGCGGGACAAGCCATAGCATAGCGGGTTAAAGCTGCAATTTGACTAGGATCAGCAATAATACCGCATTTATCTAAAATTTCTTGAATTGCTTCTTGATCTTCTGGTGCAATATCGTAGAAAATCAGGTTTTGATTTGGTGTGAGACGAATAGGTAGGTTAAACTGTGCAACAATTGTCCGCAAAGCGGTTTTGAGTTGAAAAGAACCTTCATCTTTTACCCGACCATTATCAATGGAAATACCTAAGAACAGTTTACCGTCCCCTTGTTCATTCCATCCCAGAAAATCTTGATATTTGAATTTGGGTAATTGTTTAAAAGGTTCGACAGCTTTACCAAAGTATTCTTCCACCTTGCTGCGGAATTTTTCCACACCCCAATCATTGATTAAATATTTTAATCTAGCGTGTCTTCTGTCGGTGCGATCGCCATAATCTCTTTGAGTGGCAACTATGGCTTTGACGATATCATAAACATCATCTTTTGCCACATAGCAAATGGGATCAGCTAGTCGCGCAAAGGTTTCTTCTTTATTGTGGGTTCTTCCTAAACCACCACCAGCAAAGACGTTAAAACCTTGGAGTTCCCCTTTTTTATTGGTCATTACTACCAATGTTAAATCTTGGGAATACAAATCTACAGAATTATCACCAGGTACAGTTACGCAAACTTTAAATTTGCGTGGCATATAATGAGTACCATAGATTGGTTCTACGGAATCATGAAAAATAGTCCCAGTGCCATTTTTTTGTCGTGCTGCTTTCACATCTGGGTGTTCTTCAGCACTAATGGCTTTTTCCCCATCCAACCAAATTTCATAATAAGCACCGGTTTGGGGTGAAAGCAAATCAGCGATATTTTGGGCATATTCCCAAGCATACTGATATTCTGAGCGATTTTTAAAGGGTGCAGGGGGAGCCATAACGTTACGGTTGATGTCACCACAAGCACCCAAAGTAGAACCGAGATTTTTTACAATAGTAGCGATCGCCACTTTGAGATTCTTTTTCAAAATCCCATGTAGCTGAAAACCTTGGCGGGTAGTAGCTCTTAACGTATGATTACCATATTCATCCGCCAATTTATCTAAAGCCAAATATAGCTGCGGTGGTACCAACCCACCAGGATTTTTTGTCCGCAGCATCATTTGATAATCTTTTTCCTGTCCCTTAACACGATTATCACGGTTATCCTGTTGATAAGATCCGTGAAACTTCAGAATCTGTATAGCATCTTCACTAAAATGGGTTGTATCCTGAAGTATTTCAGTCGCTACAGGTTCACGCAAAAAATTACTATTTTCTTTGAGACCTTCAACTTTAGAAGGTTTACGGGTACTAACGGGAGAAGGCGCAGAGTTAATCATTACAGTAGTATGTTTGTCAATAATGCAGCAGTTAAAGAATAATTAAAAATTTAGCTACACTTTTTCTGCTGGTAGAACACCAAAAATCCGCTCGGAATTATGAATAATAACTTAATTTTAACACAGTTAAAAGCCGGCTTCATTAGTGATATCACACTTAACAAAACCAGCTATTTCAGTATTTTAGATGTAAATCAACAGTCAGGAGGCAGGAGTTCAGGAGTTCAGGAGTTAGAAGAATAAATAACTAATGTTTCTTTCCCAGTCCCCAGTCACCAGTCCCCAGTCCCCAATCACCAATCACCAACTTACTTAAAGCGATAACCGATACCACCATTAATGCTCACAGCAGAAGCATCACTACTTTGATAAGCACCGAGTCCTACTTTAGCGTTAGTGTAAACCAGGAAGTTTTTAGTAACTTCAGATTCGACTCCAGCACCGACAACTACAGAATCTTTATTACCCAAGGGAGTGGGTTTACCGTCATTTTCTACGAAAGAATAGCCACCAGTAACAAAGACATTGGTTTTATTAGCAATGGGTAAATCTACAGAAACTTCAGGGATGATAGCAGCTGTTTCATCACCCCAGAGGACGTTACCCCGTGCGGAAAAAGGAGTATTTCCCAATTTTAAACGACCTGTGACATTTCCACCAAAGGTAGCATCATCGTTACCTTGTCCACCACTGGTAACACCAGCAGCTACACCAACACCAATATAACTAGCATCTGTGCCTTTTTGAGTTTCGGCAGCAGCTTTACCCACGGAAAGAAATGCAGGAGTAATTACTAAGGAAGATAAAGCAGAAATTGTCACTAAAGACTTGAGTAAGCGTTTCATAAGTTTTACCACAATTTAGAAATTTTACTGTTAAATTCTAAGTCGAATCGGAAGTTGAAATGTTCCAGATGATTTGAAAATTTACTAAATTCATTGTTACTATTAATGCAAGATGTTGAACTTATCGGTATTTAGTAAACTTTTGCATCCTTGGTTATAGTTACACTGCCATCTTTGAGTATTCCAGGTGATCAGGTGACAGTTTACTAATCGTCACTGAGTAATATAAAATGATGATAAAAACTACAAAGGTATTATCGGGTTTGCTGGGTGTGTGTGTTGGTGATGCTTTGGGTGTACCGGTGGAGTTTACAAGTCGTGCAGAACGCCTAAAATCTCCGGTCACATCTATGTTAGGTTATGGTACGTGGCATCAACCACCAGGAACATGGTCTGATGACAGTTCTTTAACTTTGTGTTTGGCAGAATGTTTGTGTGATGGTTTTTCCCTAGATGCTATAGCTCGTTCCTTTTCCTGCTGGTACACAGAAGGTTATTGGGGCGCTCATGGTAAAGTTTTTGATATTGGTGGAACTACCAGACAAGCTATTATTAATTGGCAACAAGGAGCAACACCCCTAAAAGCAGGTGGTACTGGTGAAAATAGTAATGGCAATGGTTCTTTAATGCGAATTTTACCAATGGCTTATTTTGATCAAACCTGGAGTTTTCCAGAACTGATAAAAAGAGTCCATCAAGTTTCTTGCATTACTCATGGCCATCTGCGATCGCAAATGGCTTGTGGCATTTATATTAGTATTGCTGTAGAGCTATTGGCAGGAATAGAACCCAAAGCAGCTTATTTGCAAGGGTTGGACAAGATTCAATTACTCTATTCTAGTGGGGAATATGCCTTGGAAAAACCCCATTTTGATAGAGTTTTCAGTGGAAAAATTGCTGATATACCCATCAAAGAGATTAATTCTGGTGGTTATGTAATTGATACCCTAGAAGCATCTTTATGGTGTTTTTTAAATAGCTCATCCTACGCCCAAGCTGTACTTCAAGCCGTTAACTTAGGCGGAGATACGGATACTACTGCTGCGGTGACAGGTGGGTTAGCGGGAATTTATTATGGCGTGGAAGGTATTCCTTCAGAATGGCTGGATCAAATTGCTCGGAAACAAGACATTATAGACTTGAGCAGTCGTTTGTCATTATTTATAGGGAATAGGGAATAGGTAATAAATGAACTCCTGATTTCTGACTCCTGACTCCTGTAAGGGCGAAGCATTCGGGCGAACAATTATTAATTTTTCTCCAAAGCTATTTTCCGAATGCTTCGCCCCTACTTTGCCCTTACGACTTCTGACTGCTGACTGCTATACATAACGAAAAGACTATTCTATTTTTACCTGTTCATTGATCCATTGTTGGTAGTCAGTACCAGCAAGGAGAATAGGTAGAGCGATAATTTCTGGCAGTTGATAGGAATGAATTTCTCTGATTTTGGCTGCTAATGTAGAGAATAACGCCAAATTAGTCTTAATCATTAACTGCCATTCATTCTTTTTGTGAATTTCTCCTTGCCATCGGTAAATAGAGTAGACGGGTGACAAACTGACAGCAGCTGCGAGTTTAGCTTCGATCACAGTTTGAGCGATCGCCTTAGCTTCCTCTTCAGTGGCAGTTGTCACCATAACTACACCATAACCAGTTGGTTGCTGCAACATTGCTAAACCAGAGACAGAGAGTAGACTTGACCATCAATTAACAAGCGAGTGATACCTTTGGCTTGGAGATGGTTACTAGCCTTATGCAGCATTCTACTGTCAGGAACTTTAATCACGCGATCGCGTTTGGTAGAAAAGCGTTTGGCCACGCGATGATTATCAAACACTGGCAGAGTTTTCTGCTGGGTTTCAATAGTAGGAATAGCTCCCAAGTCCCCAAAATCCTTGAGTGGTCTAGTAATTAATTCCGCAGAGCGATCAATTACCAGATAACAAGTTTTCGGCAAAGATGCCACCGACAAGGGTAAAACTTGAACTGCTCCTTCTCCTGGTCTACGTCTGGTAACTAGAGGTGTAGGTTCTTCAAAATCTTCGTCTTCAAAATCCTCCTCATCTTCAAACAAATCATCGTCTAAATCATCCAAATCATCAGACTCATCCAGTAAATCATCATCGAACATATTGCTGATGACGTTTTCTTCTGGCTCCTCATCCTCTAGTATGGTTCTGGGGATGCTGGGTATTTCAGGTGGCCGATGTCGGACGATTTCTATTTCCCTAGCTACCGGCAATTCTGGTTTTTCCGTGGCAGAAGAGCGTGTTTTCACCCTTCTAATAGCCGGGATAGGAGGTGGAATTTGTTCAGACTTAGGAGCCTCTTTCACCTCTTTGATGACCGTTTTAGGTGGTTCAACCTTGGGCAACTCTAAGCTAGGTTGATCACTGCTTACAGGTGCTGTTTCGATTTTTGGTTGTTGACTCAACAGGGGTAACTGCTCGTAACTTACCTGCGCTCTGCCTTCAGGGGTTCTGGCAGCGCGTTTTAAAGAAACAAGATATTCGTAATCTTCTTCGGGTAAGGTACTTTTAAGCAGTCGGCTAATGGTTGAGTTACTTACTCCATAGCGTTCTGCCAAAGTCGAGGTAGTTTCGGCAGTTTCTCTATATAACTTGAGAATTTCTTGCTTGTCAGAATCTGTTAATTTTCTCACGGTAGACACCAAAATTTGTTAACTGCGTTTGCGTCCACTGGTACGCCGCTTGAGGCTCAATGATGCTTCGTATTCCAGAGCAGCGCCCATACCAAATAACACTCCACTAAACACCTAGAACACTTCTAGTATGTCTCCACTTTGATAATTTGGAAGATAGTTAGTGGCATATTTAAACCACATATCTGCAATGTAGAGCGAAAATGCTGCGGCTGCAATCATTCTCCATGACCGGGAAACTTTTCCTCCCCAAAACGCTAATAACATGATTGTAGCGATAATTAATAACAACACATCACTAATTACATAAAACCAATCTAAAATCAGTTTTATTTGCATCAAAATACCACTTGTTTGAGCGAATGGTGCTGCATTTTGCTGAGAAATGAACCAAGCCACAAAACTTCCTAATGCACCAACAGCAAACACAATTAACCATTGCCATTTTTCTAAGTTGATGCGTCGGGAGAACAAAGCTAGAGCCATACCTCCACCCAGGAAGATATAAGTCATGACAAAAAACACATCTGCTATAGACACATCCGGTTCTTCGCCTAAACCTATTTCTATATAGCCAAAAACTATCCCACCGATAAAATAAGCCAGCATACCTAAGCCGATAAACAGCCAAACCTTTCGGCTGCTGATAATTTGGGTACTTTGCCAGTTTCGCCAACAGAGAACAGCAGAACCCAAGTAAGCTGAAGCTTCAAAGATATTGGTTCCTAATAAATACCAAACTTCACGAATTTCTTCGCCGTTGGGACTACCAGGGATTTTGGCGCTGAACAACAAGAAGTATAACAGGGCTAACATTGCCCAGCCAATACTAATCAAAATGATTCTTTGAGTCGTGAAAATGGTTTTTGCTTTGTAAGAATCGTCGTAGGATTTACTCATAGGTTTTCACTAGGTAAATGCACTGTACTACTATTTTTGACATAATTAAGGTCTTATGTAATTGAAATAGTATTAATTGCTCAATGTGATACCTGAAGTTGGGTAACACTGAAATCATTTGTGAGCCAATAATATCCATCCTACTGCCAAAGTTTACTCAGTGGAGATTGATTTAACCAACCGATAAATATTAATAGTTCTTCTTCTGGCATATCTTGTAGCCTATCCTCTAATTGATGAGCAAAGTTTATATCACCAAAATATGTTTTTCCTAGTCGGTGCAGTTCTTCCAGGAGAATAATTACATGAGTTTCTTGCCAAGGAGGCAGTTTGGGTATTTGTGAGGGTTCAACAGTTAGCAGAGCTTTGGTTGACTCTGGGGAAGATGCTTGGGGAAATTGTTTTTGCTGTAATATCCCTGTGATATCTTTTTCAAATAAACCTGCTTGTCGATTACCTAATAAATCTTCAATATCCATATAAACGGCTTGCAGGAGTAAAATACTCGCCAATGTCAAAATCTCAATATTGCTATGGCTACCTGTATCACTGTCTAGCTGTTCCAAGGGAATTTTGCCCCAGACGCTAAAGCGTTCGGGTTCTTCCAGCAAGACACAGGCTTTACCTCTATTGTCAGTCAGCGATCGCCACAGAGTTTTAGCTTCAACCTCTTGACTAGCTTTAAAAACACTTATCAGGCGAAAGGTTGGCCCCTGATAATGGAGGATCGGCACCTTCTGATCCCGCGTTGGGTGCTGAACGGTAGATATTTCAACATCCTGGCGTTTAAGAATAAACATGGCACTAGCAACTAACTCCTGACAGGGGCTGTTTTGATTTGGGATTTGTCTTTCATTTGGGCAAAATGGCCTCAAGTATAATAATTTATATTATGGTGAAATAAAATTAGACGTTTGCCAAATACTTTACCAGATATCTGCCAAATATCTGTATGAGAGGATTAGCACTCAAGGTAAAGTTACCCCTTGACATCTGCTATATATCGTAAATACTTACTTGGTTTCGTTTTTTAGTTTACATCTACTGGTTCATGAGGTGATGGTTCGTTATAAAAATTGTTAAATATTTAATTCTATCTTGCTTTTTACTAGGAACAGCGTATATAATAATCAAGGATGGTTTGTTCAAAAGCCAGATACGAGTCTTGGGCGCGTAGCTCAGTGGATAGAGCAATTGCCTTCTAAGCAATCGGTCGCAGGTTCGAACCCTGCCGCGCTCGTTTTAATTCAATATCAACTCTCTTGCTTGTAACTATGAGCCAGAAGTCGTGGTTAGTTATTCTTAATTGAACAAGGTATGTGCTGCACCATAGACATATAATTTTTCTTTATGCTTTAGCGAATAACATTTAATTAAGTATGAAGATGAATTAATTTTTTTAGAACCTAGTACCGCTTCGCGGAAGTCAAAAGTCAAAAGTCAAAAATCAAAAATAATAGGTCGTAAGCTTTTTAGCGATTGAGAATGGTTGGTTTATTTACGCCGTGCTGTACTAGTATCCTTAATCATGCTAGGATAACGAGTTTGGTAATTTCAGTCACATAAAATCAAACTTAGTAAAAAAGGTAACTCTGAAATGTTGAAGAATGACAAGTGGATCATTGAGCAAGCAAAGAAAGGCATGATTGAACCATTTGAATTTAGCTTAGTTCGCACGGTAAAATTGGAAACTGGCACAGAAGTCCCAGCTTTGAGCTATGGTTTATCTTCTTATGGTTATGATATACGGTTGTCACCTAAAGAATTTTTAGTGTTTAGGCATATTCCTGGCACGGTTGTTAATCCTAAAAGATTTAATCCGAACAATTTAGAATCTGTACCTTTACAGCAGGATGAAGATGGAGATTTCTTTATAATTCCAGCGCATTCTTATGGGTTAGGAGTTGCGTTAGAAAAATTACAAATGCCTCCTAATGTAACTGCAATCTGTTTAGGCAAAAGCACTTACGCCCGTGTTGGACTAGTAGCTAATGTTACTCCGGCTGAGGCTTCTTGGAATGGCTCGCTTACTTTGGAATTTAGTAACTCATCAAGTGCTGATTGTAGAATTTATGCGAATGAAGGTATCGTTCAATTATTATTTTTAGAAGGAGAACCCTGTCAAACTACCTATGCAGATAGAGGAGGTAAATATCAAAATCAGCCGGAAAAAGTGACTTTAGCTAGAGTATAGTTATTGTTGATTATTGACACATAAAATATCAATTTCACCAAGTCACAAACGAGGGAAATGAGGCGATCGCATTCTGTGTCTATTAACCCAAGTTGCTAGTTAAGAATAGGAGTCAGGAGTCAAGAGTCAGAAGTCAGAAGTCAGGAAAAAGAATGAATTATGATTGTGTTCCCTGCTTTATTGCTATCTACTTATCCTTGTTACTTCGATTTGAGAGCCTTTCTTGTATAACTAGCAACTTACGTTATTAGTGATTTGCTGATCATTGTGATAACTAGCAACTTGTTTACAGTAGTTACAAATACCCAAAGGAAGGTATGGGGTGATCTTGAGTCAAAAATTGTGTAGCTAACTGTAATTACATAGGGGTTGCTGAGAAAGTCTTTCCGTGATGGCATAGGAGTCAGGAGTCAGGAGTCAGGAGTCAGGAGTCAGGAGTCAGGAGGAGATTTGAAAATTTCTTTGCCATCTCTTGAAATCCCAAAAAATGCACACTTTTTCCGGTATACCCTTCAAAACCCTTGC
>NZ_BJCE01000214.1:0-9369 GCF_005402885.1 Sphaerospermopsis reniformis | reverse complement strand
GAGTATCTTTTAGACTCATTTCCAGTACCTATGTGTGATAATATCCGCATTTTTAATGTCAAGTTAATTGAGTCAGAAAAGTACCGGGGTTACATTGCATCGAAAAAAAGATACTTCTATGGTGTGCGAGTCCAATTATTAACAACTAAAACGAGAATTCCTGTGGAATTTGTATTTTTACCTGGAAGTGCCAATGATGTACGTGGGTTAAATGCCTTACCCCTAAATTTACCCCCAGGGAGCGAAATTTATGGCGATGCAGCTTACACAGATTACACCATTGAAGATGACCTAGAACACACGAGTCAAATTAGTTTGAAAGTGATGCGGAAACAAAAATCTAAACGTCCAGATCCTCCTTGGATTCAATATATAAAACAACATACTCGTCATTATATTGAAACCGTATTTAGTTCGATTACAAGTGATTTTCCCAAATCCATTCATGCCGTCACATATCAAGGGTTTTTACTGAAAGTTCAGGCATTTATTTTTGCCTTCACTCTGCAAGAAGCATTTATCTAATCAGTTACTATTCATACTTTTAATTTCATTATTACTGACCGTCGCTTCTGCATTCCAGGAGTCAATTTTTGATGACTTTCTTTCCTTTTGAATCTCTACCGGCTACTTGGGTTATTACTTTATTGACCCATTTATTTCCCAAACTTCACCCTAGCGTTCACGAAGTGCAGCGTAGCTATCGCTCTTCCTCATAACTAGCAACTTGGGTTAATAGCTGACTCTGACAATATATCTAACTTTGTTCTCTGGGGTTTCCCGAATCCTCTGCTCATGGCTGCACCTCTGCTATTAGTTTAATTTTATCAGAATGTTTGTACCATTGTTAACGTTGGGGTGGGGGAACTGTAGGTATTTTAAACATTTGAAGGGGCATCTTTCAGCATTCGACGAGCTAATTTAACGTAGGTTTTAGCTGTAGAGTATGGTATTTCTAAATCTTGGGCTATGATTTGTAAGGATTCCCCCATTTCCCTTCTTGCTAAGATTGTCGCCCAAGTTGTGGCTATTTTTTCAGTGCGATCGCCTCCTGTCCGTTTTCTTTGTGCTGTGAATATTTCTGTTAGTTGTTCTATGCGTTCTGGTAATAAATTAGTTGTAATTTCTGAGGATATATTTGATTTTGGTTCTATCCATTCTAAGCTGGTTTGCCCTAGTCCAAAGGTGGTTTTATGTCCAGTACCACAATAGGGAGCAAGTTGTACTAAAGCATAAAATAATTGGGTAAATTCGATGTTAGCTAAGGCGTTTTTTGCTAATCCTAAAGAAATTGCACCTGTAAAACCTGTGACAGAACCCCGTTTACCTGCGGCAACTTTGACAGATTCTAAACTGTGTTTATGAATGATGACGTTTTCATCTATCCATTCTAAAAAAGCATCTTGTTCTACGGGCATTCCTGAAAAATCATTCCAACGTCTGAGGTAACTATGAAAAAGATTAATGGGAACTGGAAGCGGGAAATGATGTCCTTTGCGGCGAAAACTGGTAGGTGAAATAAAACTGAGATTAATGTTATTATGTTGTTGGGTGGATGATGCTAAAATTTGCTGATAAGTAGTTGGTGGGTTAACAATATTTATTTGTTTGATTTGTAATTCCGCATCTCTTAAATTTATGGTTGATGGCAGTTGGGTTAACCATTGTTTTAAAAACTGGACTACTGGCTGAGAAAAAACGTTAACATACCAATGATAGGTGTTATTTGCTTGTAGTTGTAGTTGTTTACCAGTAGGAACTAATTGACCTTCTAAGGCAGAAATATTAAAGGGTTTTTCTGATTCCCCATCATGTAAATATGCTGAAAGTGTTGGGTTAATTTGGCGTACTTGATCCAAAAACCAAGCATGGAGGGCAATGGTATATTGAGAATATAAAGATGCGGAAGTAGCTGGTTCTAAGTCAAATACTAAACCAATTAATTCGGTATTTTCTGCCCATTCTAAAGGTGTGTTTTTGGCTGGGGCTTTTCGTCTGTTAGATGCTGCTGCTCTTGGCATTATTTTGAGTTATATTTTGTGATTATCATTGATTCTACTCTCTTTTAGTCCCCTTGTGGGGATTTATTTTCATTGGTTTTTTTGGCGATCGCACTTGTTTCAGTCCCCTTGCGGGGATTAGTTATGTGGAAACAGTGATGGAAGTTCCCTTAGTAAATGATGATCTTTCTTGTTTCAGTCCCCTTGCGGGGATTAGTTATGTGGAAACATCCACTTTGTAGCACAATATGATTACAATGTGTGGTTTCAGTCCCCTTGCGGGGATTAGTTATGTGGAAACGATTTCTTCCACTACATTGGGAAGCATTGTAAATGGTTTCAGTCCCCTTGCGGGGATTAGTTATGTGGAAACCGTTTTATGATTACGTCTGAACCGATAACAGAATAGTGTTTCAGTCCCCTTGCGGGGATTAGTTATGTGGAAACGAAACGTCGAACTGCTAGATGAGGATGGATTAAATTGGGCGTTTCAGTCCCCTTGCGGGGATTAGTTATGTGGAAACCTCAGATTAAGTGCAATAGTACATGATGAGGTGATTCTAGTTTCAGTCCCCTTGCGGGGATTAGTTATGTGGAAACAAAATTACACTTTAGACCTCAAACTGTTACCTGATAAGTTTCAGTCCCCTTGCGGGGATTAGTTATGTGGAAACGACTTTGGATTGCGCGTTGTCTGTCTAATTTTTCAGGTTTCAGTCCCCTTGCGGGGATTAGTTATGTGGAAACCAAATTCCCCATTGCTCAGTCTAGCCATGATGGAATGTTTCAGTCCCCTTGCGGGGATTAGTTATGTGGAAACCTTGCTACAGGTTGGATATCACTCTGAAGATTATGTTTCAGTCCCCTTGCGGGGATTAGTTATGTGGAAACACTATTACTGTGGCCTTGATGGGGCTGTAGTAATCTTGTTTCAGTCCCCTTGCGGGGATTAGTTATGTGGAAACATTAACTTCAACCTCAGAAATAGTTTCCTTGCGTTTGACCTTGTTTCAGTCCCCTTGCGGGGATTAGTTATGTGGAAACATCGTCGCGCAATCGAACTTGCTTACCTTATCGCAACCCAGGTTTCAGTCCCCTTGCGGGGATTAGTTATGTGGAAACTTTTTTAACTTTAACAATATGCTGATAACAATATGCTGATGTTTCAGTCCCCTTGCGGGGATTAGTTATGTGGAAACCCCGCCATCTGAAACATAGTCTGGGGGAAGATTCCAGGAGTGATTTTGGCGGACCTCTCAAAAAACCTCATTTCAGGCTTCGGGTCAACTGCCAACTGAAACTAACAAAAAGCTGAAAGTATTTAATTATCAAGGTTCTGGCGATTTGGCGGACCCCCCAGGGTTTTTGCCCCCGCTTCGGTTTGCCAAAAATTCAAGCTCATGTATCAATTATATGATTATAGCTTGCTCTTGTCTAGGGGTTTCCGAACCATAAGTAATAGTTTTTTTCACACTCCCAGCATCTAGTACATAAATTCTAATCGAATCCTCTTCAGATTTAATCAATCGTTCTATCTTGGTTTGTAGTGTCGCAAACTGCACCGCAGTTAAAAAACATTCAAATACACTATATTGCGTCCATTTCCCGTAACCACCCAACATTTTATGTAATCTTGTCCTGCGTTTGTTAGCAGCTTTGCTATCTGGTAAGTCGTAAATTATGAGATAAAAATGTGTTGTCATCTTAATGATAATGGTTTGTAGGGTACACCTTCTTGTAAATGACGACTCAATAACCGTGCTTGTAATTCTATTCCCCGTCTGTAGGTACAGCGATAATCAAACACCGGATGTTTAAATTCATCATTCATCTTTTTATTAAACGCTTCGAGAAATGTTTTCCTAGCATTATCTTTCAAACGATAAGCACCCAAACTTTCATTAAAATCCTGGGGTTGAATTTCTTTTTTGTGCAACACCGACAACACCAAATTATCAGCTATCAATGCTCTAAATTCTTCCATTAAATCCAACACCATCGCCGGTTGTCCATGATGGACTTCATGTAAATAACCGATATAAGGATCTAAACCAGCCACATTTACTGCTGCCATTACTTGACCTTGTAATAAAGCATAAGCAAAACTCAATAATGAATTTACTGGGTCAGTTGGTGGACGGCGATTTCTACCATTAAATGTCCATTGTTTACCTACCATATTCTGCCAACAAGCGAAATATTCCCTAGCTGCTAAACCTTCCACACCCCTAACTTGGTCTAATGTTTGTTGATTTTTAACTAAACCTTTACGTTCTTTGAGGGGATTATCTTTTTCATTATGTCGGTACAATACATGATATTGATTATGAATTTTTGCAGTGACAATGGTTTTCACTAATTCCAATCTTTTCACGGGATCATAATAAACTTGATATTGTGCTAACCGCAGTTGTCCATTACGAGAAGATTTAGGTAACGCTGAACCCAAGTATTTACCAAAACTAGAAAGATAATGTATGGGCATTCCTAATTCTAAAGCATAGGCAAAGGCATCACCAGTTACTTGGGGATTACCCATCAACATGATTTCATTCACAGTTTGAGCAGCGACTTTACATTTTTTCCAAGTTCCATCTTCTTGTTTTAAAGCTACCTGAAAAGCTTCATAATCTTTGCTAAGAATAGCATCAGGTTGAATTACATACAAAGTAGTCATAATTTTAGGATTCCTGAGATTTTAATTGTTTGACTTCAAAGGGTAAACAAATTCGTTGTAAACTACAAGATTGGCATTTTTTGGTATGCTCAATAGGTGCTGGCATTTTGTTTTGACTGGCAACTTGAGCTAATGCGATCGCCTGTTCAGTCATTTGTCGTAATTGGGGAGTAAAAGCCACAGTTTGTCTACGACGATTGGCATGATAAAATATTTCACCATAGGTAATATTTCTACCTGTGCGTTCTTCCAAACATAAAGCCGCAGCACATAATTGAAAATGGTCGTTTAAATGTTGTGCCATCTTGCCTTTTTTGTATTCCACCGGCACAAGTTGACCATCACATTCTTCCACAGCATCAATAACACCGGAAACCTTGAGACGTTCGGACCACACCCATTGTTGTTGATGAACTAAAGTTTCACCATCTTGAAAAGTACCATCTTCATTAATATTACGGTGGATATGACGACCTAAAATAATGTGTTCATTGTCTTCCATTTCACCTAACACATATTCCAGGTAAAAACGCCGGGGGCAATATTCCCAAGCATTGAGATAAGCTAAGGGTAAATAATCTTCATTCATTTTATTGGTAATTGGTAATTGGTAATTCTAAATTCTTCATTCTAAATTCTTCATTCTTACTTGTCCCATTCCCATAGTTGTTTTTCTCCCCACACCAGAAAAGACAGCAAAGTGAGATAAAATAGTAGCAATCCGGGCTTGTTCAGGGTCTGAAAAACGGTATTTTACCCAACCCACAGAACCAATTTCAGCACCAGATTTCATTTTTAAAACATGGGTTTTGAGGTCAAAAGCAGAAACCAAACCTTGCCATTTAACTTCAGGGAATTGTAAATCTGAAGGTGCAAAATGATTCCAACGACGTAACAAACTATTAAATACTAACTCCGGTAAAGGGAAAGGTTGAATATTTTGATGTTGCTTAAAACTGGTGGGTGATACAAACCGCAATTCAATAGTATTTTGTGTTGGTAATTCTATCAATTTTTTAAAACTGTTAGATTCCACAACATTTATCCATTGACCTAATCTACAGGTTATTGCCGCTAAAGTAATTTCACCACCTATATTGTGACTCAATCCCCACAGTAAAGGTGCTAAAAGTTCAGGTTTTAACAGAGTAATTCTTAACTGTATTCTCTGCGGTGAAGTGTACTGTATTGCTACAGTAAATGGTAAAATATCTTGTTGATGTAAATGTTCAGCTAAAGCAGGATTAGCAGTAGCAAACCATTGAAGACATTGGGCATGAATCGCCCTACCTAATGTTGGTGGTAGGGGTTCATTGGCAGAAATAGAAACGAGAATTACATGAAGTGCATCACTATCAACCTCAACACCTGTAAATTGATAAAATTTATTATTCCAGTTGAAAGATTGAGATACACCACCTTCACATATATACTGACAAATTGATGCCATTAGTTGTGAATATAATCCCGAATCTGGCAACACAGGCATAATTTTAGTAATGCCATCATGAATCTGTAAAGGAATCCAAACAGGTGCAGGTTGAATATCTGATAACCAAGATTCTAAAGCTACAGAATTTGTTGAATTTGCATCCTGTTTGAGAACTTGTTTAAGAATTAAACTAATGCCCGCAAATTTATTGTTAGTATGATGGTTGGAATTTTTAGTATCTGTGGTAAATGTCATAACGGGCGCTAGTTGCAACGAGTTTTAAGGGTAAAAATCCAGATTTCATTACTCGGTCTTTGCCAAGTTGTGCTTTATCAGTGGAAAAAGGATTAATGCGATTAAAGGTGGTCTTTTCACCTAAATCATCCATTGGTTGGATGGTAAACCCTGTAGTTAAATTAGGTTGAAATAAAGGTTCAGAAGTTTCTTGTTTGCAATCTGGTAAATATTGAAAGAAACAACCCTTTTTACCAAAATAATTAATTTGACTAAACAACCTTTCTATTTCTGATAAACGGTTTCCTGCACTACAACAAATTTGTAAATGTCCCTGTAAATGTACCCACTCCCGAAATACAAAACCATCTTGCATAGGTAGTGTTGGACGAGTTTTATCAGCCTTATCTGCGGTTTGGTCGTAATAACGAAGTTTGTAACCGTTGCGATTTACAACCAACTTTTCAGGAGGACAAACATAAATGATTAAATCTCGAATCCAAGTAAATTCTGTTTTAATCCATGCGTCAAAATCAGTTAAATGTTGTCTTCCTTGACTTTCTAACAACACCTTTAACAATGCCATTTTGATAGCATAAGGAGTAGGTACTAAATTAGACCTAGCAGCCATACTTGTGGCATCAGAACGTTTGAGAGAAAATAGGCTAACAGGTTGATAGGTTACAGTTAGCCATTTAGTTACGTTTTCTGATGTTGGAGAAGATTTCGATTTAGGCGATCGCTTCGGCATTTTCACTATCCCAAGGTAAACTTTGAGCAATCAAAATTTCAATTTTGTCGGCAAATTCAGCCATATTTTCAAATTCAAAACAACGGATTGTATCAGCACCGTTGAGATTATTTAAAGTAGCGGCTAAACTCTTAATTTGACTTTGATAACTATCTTCCAATGCACTTAACATTGGTGCGGGACAACGACGAGAACTAACAGTAATTATACCCTCAAAATTGTCAGGATGGGGTAAATTAGTATTGCGTTTTGCACCATTAGTTTGTAAATAGGTGTACAAGACACTTTTTAGTAAAGCATCCAGACGTTTTTTACGCTCAGAAACATCAATGCTATAACCAAAATTGTGGGGATTATAACCAATTCTAAAAGCCTCAATATTGAGAACAGTGGCATATAAACCCGAACTAACTTGAACATTGTAAGGAGTAGGATTTTCTACACCATATTTTGCATGAAAATAACTCTGGGTTTTTACTTGATTTGGTCTACCAACAATTGCCCCAAATTCAATGGTAGAATCACGTTTGAGAGTTTGTCCACCTTTGACAGTCACCATAAACCCTTCTAAATCGCTGATAGTGCAAATTTGAATTACTTTATCTGTTTTGGCTGCTAAATCAGCATCTTTATCTGTGAAAACTGGGAGATTTTTTTCTAAGTCATAACCAATTCTATCAGGATTTAATTGTTTACTACCCTCTGATAAAGTTAATCCAGATTCTACAGCTATGCGGTGTAAATGTTCTGATTGAATATGTTTGAACATATCCCCAGAAATACCATTAACATACTCAGCTTCATTCATGCCATTTTGAATTACATAATAACGCCGGGTTAATGATTGATTACCCTCGTTACCTTCGTTATTTAAAGCATGAAGTTGTAGAGATAATAAACCACTAATAGAAATGGAATAAACGGGAAATTGTGTCTTAGTCATTTTCGGTTTCTCCTTCTGCAATATTATCTAATTCTGTTTCTGTTCCATCATTGGTATCGGTTGAATCTGATTCTTTGGATTTACCCCAACCCTTAGCATAACCATAGGCAATTAATAGGTTAGCTACTAAACTAGAACCATATTCTTCAATCAGATTGATTACCCTATCTAAGTCATCTTTAGTAGTCCAAATTCTTCGGTGTTTACCTTGTTTTTTGAGTTCTTCATCAATTCGCAAGTTTTCGTTTTCATAACTAGCAATGAAGGATGATAATTCAATGATAAAATCCTTTTTAGAACCTGCTTGACTGCTCAAACGTTGTGCTAAACCATAGATTCTATCCCAACCATGTTCGTCTTTTCCTGCATAAACTGTGGCACTATTAATAGCCTTAGCAATGCGTAAAAATCCAGGGTCTTCAGTGATGTCCGTTAAATTTAATTCTTGATCATTTTGACGATAGTTAAAATTTTTCACCATGAGGTTTAATCCATTGATAGAAAATAAACGAGGAAAGAATTTAGCTTTGGGGTCTGCTAAACGTTTGACAACATAATCAGCATAACTAACCTGAAAACGAAAGAAATTTATGAGATTTGTACCAGTGATAAAATCCCGATAAGCTGCTAATAACTCACTGTGTCCTTCTTCCGCAGATAAGGTAGTGATAACTGATAGATGTTCATTTAAAACATTATGATAATCTGTGAGTTCTTGATGATTTTTAGGACTAATCCACCCTGGTAAACCTAAAGTAAAAACCTCCTTGACACCATAAACTTGACCCTTAGAACCAAAGTGAGTACCAATAAAGTTACTAACAAATTGATTCACTGGTTGAAAAAGTGCAAATTCATCAGTTTCTGCATCAGCTTGAGATTGATGATAATTTAATAATTGTTGGCAGAAACGCAATATTAATTCAGAATCAAAACGGGCTATACCATGACCCCCAGAAGGTGGATTAAATTGACGAAGCTTATCCAAAACTTCCCGATATTTAGTAAGTTGAATATCTTGGGGTTCAAGCGCAACAACACGCCAATCATAAACTCGTTCTGCTATTTTTACCCGTTCTGATATACCAAAGGTAAATAAACCCCCAGCAATCAACCATAAACTTAACCAATCTGTTTTTTGAGAATCTACTTTATTGCTGTCTGCTTTAATTCGATTCACCCCTTGTACAGATGTTGGTAAATAGATTTTTACGGCACTTGCTGTTTCTGGTAATTTTTGTCCTGTAGTTTGGGTAAATAAGTCGTTTACTAATTTAGTGAAATCATCTGTTTCCTGACTAAATGCAGTAAACAAAGCCACCAAGAATTTAC
>NZ_BJCE01000213.1:0-9411 GCF_005402885.1 Sphaerospermopsis reniformis | reverse complement strand
CGGCATTTTTTCCGGACTATACTAACAGTAACTATCTCTAGCCCTGATGATTACGTCAAGTCTGGCTGAAATGAGAACATCCTCAAAGCCATACACAGACTGCCTTTTTAATTTTCGGACAGGTCTAATAAGGTATATCACCATAAGCAGCAAAAGTGACTGGCGCTGTAGAACTCGCAGTTTCTGCTTTTACCCCAGTTGTGAAAACGAAAAAAAACACTAAAACACTCACAACCAACTGCAACAGTCGAGGATGCTTAGAAGTCAATTTGTTTTTCATTGGAAAAATGTCATAAAAATCACGTTCGTTAATATTTTACGGTGTATTGTCATTAACAGGAATACTGCTGGATCTTAAATCTTTCTAAAGAAATGCAATCATCAACATAACCAGCCAGTGAATCAAGAAAAAATATTAAATTTGTAGCTATAATCAAAACAAACTTCTCAAAATTCTGATATGATAGCCATTCCCCAAAAACAGCCAAAAATGACCTTTGAGGAATATCTCAGATGGGAACTTAACCAAGATATTCGCTATGAATACATCAACGGCGAAGTTTTCGCCATGACTGGTGGTACAATTCCCCATAATGATATTGCTCTCAATCTTTACAGACCTTTATATTCTCATGTCCATCCTCAAGGTTGTCGAGTCAACGTATCAGATGTCAAAGTACAAGTTAATCCCAACAGCATCTACTTCTATCCTGATCTTGTTGTTAGTTGTCACCATGAAGATATCAACGCTCGCAAATTTATTCAACATCCGCAATTAATTGTAGAGGTGCTGTCTCCCAGTACAACCAATAAAGATAAAGGAGAAAAATTCAGATATTATTTAACAATTCCCTCCCTACAAGAATATATTTTAATTGATTCGGAAAGAATATATGTTGAGCGTTATTGTCGAGGAGAAGGGAGAATGTGGCTTTACTATCCCTACACGACTGGAGATATAATTACATTATCAAGCATTGAATTTGAATTTCCCATTGAATTATTATATGAAGGTGTAGAATTAGAGACAGAAACAGAAAATTAAACTCGAATCTTAAATCTAGAAACAAAGGAGAACATGAAAATTATGTCCAAGCGTAAAAAAAGCAACCTGCAATGGATTAAAGAAACCCTCGAACTAGATCCAAACCATCACTGGGAAGGACCTGAAGATTATAAAATATTTGTCGCTGGTAGGGGTGCAGTGCGGTTTAATGTTCCCCAAGATTGGGTATTTGAACCAAAAGAAAAATCCTTTAAATTCACAGATAAAAAACCACCTAATGATGATTGTTGTTTAGAAATTTCCTATAATCATTTACCCCCCAATGATTGGACATTATTCCCCCTCAAACGCACCTTAAAAAAAATCATAGAAGATGATAAGCGTGATGTCATTGAAACAGGGGAAATCATACAAGTTAAACGCCAAACAGCAAAAATCATGTGGGGACAAATTAAATTTATTGATACCCAAGCAGAACCTAGAGAAGCATATTCTAGAATTTGTGTAGGTTTAGGTTCTAATATTCAATGTTTAATTACCTTTGATTATTGGGCGGATCAAGCAGAACAATTAACACCTGTTTGGGATGAAGTAATGCGGAGTTTAACACTAGGTTTATATATTCGTGATCCGCGCACTGGTTTAGCTTTTCCTGATTAAAGGAAAACAAAAGAATATGAAGATTTCCACCAAGAAAGAATTATGAAAATCTCTCTTAAAACCTCATTTCTCTGTGTTCTCTGTGGTTCGTTTATTTCTTAACTTTTGCCTAAAGGTGTGTCAGATTATAATCAGATGATAAAGATTATAAATTTAATCATTTTCTTACTAACTTATCTGTTTTACACACCTTACCAACTTAAACATAATTTAAAAATCAACTAAAACTAACTTTCTATTTCTTCCTCAGTAAAAACAGGAGGCCATAATTCAGAAATAGGTAATTCCCAACCTGGTAAAAGTTCAGGAATAGTTAAAACATCATTGTTGTTAAAAACGACCGGTTCACCTTGAGAACGATAAACTGTAACAGTTTCTTCATCAGGATCAATTAAAATTCCCACCACTGCACCCAAATTAATAAAATTGATAACTTTTTTTTCTAAGGTTTTAATTCTATCACTTTGAGATTTAATTTCTACTACTAAATCAGGCACAAGTTCACCAAAATAACGGGGACTTTGACGCAACCTTGCAGCACGCACAAAAGAAACATCGGGAGCGGTTAAATTGCTATCTGGTAAAATAAAACCACCCGCAGAATCAAAAACTCTTCCTAAACGACGGGGATAAACCCAGTTAGCTAATAGTCGGCTAAAAAGAATACCTATTTCACTAGATACAATATCCGAAGGACCCACGATAGAAATGCTCCCGTTTTCTAATTCTAGATCATAATCTAAACCAGCCTCATTGATTGCACTTTGTAGTTTTTCCACATCTTTAATTGTCATGATGGGCATAGTTTTTTACTCCTTGTGGTGATTTGTTAATTGTAGCATTTGTCTGAATCAGGATGTCCAGGATTTGAGGATTTACAGGATGTGATTTATTGTTTTTTAAATAATGTTGGGTTGTATTGTTGCTTAACCCAAGTTACAGACTAAAAATTTTATCCTTTGTGCTTTCAACGCTCGTTTATTAAAACAAACTATAAGTTCTGATTTATATAATCATAATGCTTTTTGGACATTTCTCCTGACAATATACTCATATCACAAAAATCCTCTTCCGATATGTTTGCAGGAATACGATGAATAGACTGACATATTTGTAACCAGTTATCTTCATAATTCATATTCAATCCATTGGTTTTATTAAGCAAGAAAACAAACGAATACCAACCAAACTTTATATATTTATGAACATGAGGAAATCTAAACAATTCTGCATTTATGATTCCAAACCTTTGTTTAGCATGAATGGTTGTATTACGATATGGAACGGGAAAAACTATGTTGGGAAGAGACAAGTTTAAAACATTTACAAGAAAGAGGAGTTGATACAGGTTTGACAGATTATATCTGTGAAATTGAGGAACGATTAGCTACTATTATTTTATCTGAATGAGTTATAGTGCAAGCGCACTTTCCCAAATACTCAATGATAAAATCAATAAAACTAAAGATAATTTACCAATGACAACTACACTCGTTGCATAGAACCGTAATTTAAGTGTAATTTAAGTGTAATTTAAGTATAATTTAAGTATAATTATTTTATCTGAGTGAAGAAAATTATTGAATTGAGAGCGATCGCACTTCCCAAACCCCAATAAGCAATACTTTTCTTTGGAAAACCTAGATTAACCATGAGACACCAAGTAAACCAAAGATTAGATTAACTTATATATACCAAATCATATCCCAATATCAATATCAATGTAATTTATTGACATAATGTGGTTGAATGTAATGTTATAGTGTTATAAAAAATAGCTGTTTATTAAGTATGCAACTGACCTGTTTCAAGCATTTGCAAATCAATCTTTCTGCTGCTGCTGCTATAGCCTTGTTAGCTGCTGCACCGTCAATAGCCAAAGCTCAAGTTAATAACACCATAAATAGTACAACCTCATCAACCCCCAAGACTTCAGTCGTTAATCTGGCGATCACTGAATCTGAAGTCTTGGCAGCCCAAAAAGCCTGGGGAGACGCATTAGTTGCCATCTCCACCACCTACGATGAGAAGGGAAAAGACGCAGCCAAAGCATTAGCCGAAAAAGTTATCGATGAAGCCTATGCTTACCAGATGGGAGCAGTGCTATTCAAGCCAACTCTGACAAAAGCACCACAGACTTTCCGCACAACACGGGAAGGTGCATTGGCTTATTTCGTGGGCGACAATCCCTCTTTTCCTGATGATAAAGGCTTTGCCCTAAAAGGATGGCGAAAGGTGGAAATTCGCAACGCTGGAATTTTCATTGATGGTAATGTAGCTACAACAATGGGCAACGTCCTAATTACTGACAAGACTGGTAAAGTAACCACAGTGGACAAGACCTGGAAGTTCATCAAGGACAACAATGGTAAACTGCGGATTGTAGTACACCATTCCTCCCTGCCCTACAACAATTAAAATCACCTGTTGCATCAGAGAAATAGCAGGTTATCCCCATCATCAATTAATTAAACCTAAAACCCCTCTCCAAACTCCTATCTTACCTCTCCCTAATCCTCTTTGAAAGAGATGTTTAGTAACAAGCAAGAAAGCAAGTTCGGGGAGGTGATTTTTATAAAAATTACTAATTTTTTGCCTAAAAAATTTTTTGCCTAAACATAGTCTAGTTAGTCTAAAAAATCCACTTGAAGAAAGTTGTTCTATATAACAAATTTCCCAAACATCGAAAATTAACAACTCCCTCAACCACTGATCAAATCATAGATTTACCACTTGCAGTTATCTATAAACAATGTTATTATATAACATAATAAAATCAATTTAATCTAAAAATTAAAATCTCATAATTACCCAACTAAAAAACCTAAAATTACCGCACCTTTCAAGAAACATCATCAAGTTCGGAGTAATCCCAAGAGTGCATTTGACGGAAAGGAAGACCCATCTTTTGGAATACATACTTCTCTTTCACACCAGAAGCAATTAAGTCTGGCTTCAGAGCTTTAACAAACTCTTCAAATTCAAAAGCGGTTACGTCGTCATAAACGATAGTACCGTTTTCAATGTAGTGAGTAGTACGTTTATAGTCGTCATTATGAGCGAACTCATAACCAGTACCTACCAACTTCATACCCAAATCTTGGAAAGCGGGTACAACGTGACGGGGACGTAAACCACCAACCATCATTGCAACTGTCTTACCTTCCAAACGAGGACGGTACTTAGCAACGATCGCATCCATAGAAGGCTGATATTTAGCAATAACTTTCTCAGCGTTTTCTTGGATCTTAGAATCAAATTTAGCAGCGATCGCTCTTAAAGATTCAGCAATCTTGGTAGGACCGAAGAAGTTATATTCCATCCAGGGAATACCATAAGCTTCTTCCATGTGACGGCTGATATAGTTCATAGAACGATAGCAGTGGATGAGGTTGATCTTCACATTAGGAGTCAACAACATCTCATTGATAGTACCGTCACCAGACCACTGAGCAACAACACGCAAACCAATTTCTTCTAATAAGATACGGCTTGCCCAAGCGTCACCACCGATGTTATAGTCACCGATGATTGCTACGTCGTAAGGAGTACCTTCAAACTTGAGAGTACCGTCTTTCTTAGCTTTGTCTGCTCTGGGGAATACCCAGTCACGGATTTGGTCGTTAGCGATGTGGTGACCCAAGGACTGAGACACACCACGGAAACCTTCGCAACGTACAGGAATAACGGGTTTACCGAGTTTTTTAGCAGCTGTCTTAGAAACCGCTTCGATGTCATCCCCAATTAGACCGATGGGACATTCAGATTGAACGGAAACACCACGGTTTAAGGGGAATAATTCTTCTAATTCTTCGATCAGTTTCAATAACTTCTTGTCTCCACCGAACACGATGTCGCGCTCTTGGAAGTCAGAAGTGAAGTGCATAGTACCGAAGGTATCAACACCAGTTGTACCTAAGTAGTAGTTACGACGACCAGACCAAGACCAGTAACCGCAACCTACAGGACCATGACTGATGTGGATCATGTCCTTAATAGGACCCCAAACCACACCTTTAGAACCTGCATAAGCACAACCACGAGCGGTCATTACACCAGGTAAGGATTTGATGTTAGATTTAACACCACAATCTGTTTTACCTTCTTCGTGTACATTGAGGTGCTTTTCGCGCTTCTTAGCAGCCTTTTCGGGATAAGCTTTAAGAACGTCTTTAATCAGTTCTTTTCTTTCTTCAACAATCTTCTTGTTGTCTGGAGGAGTCATGTCTGGCCTCTGTTAGCTCTTTTAGATATTGGTTAGGTAGGGATGGGGAAGTTAATCCCCAAGGTAGGGAAGGAAAGGAAGGTAAAAAGGAAGTGATGTAGAGTTTTCCTTTTTCCTATTCCTCAATTACTGAATACTACTTGGTTGCAGAAGCGGGCTTACCAATGATTTCAGCGTGCTTAGAATCATCGTCAAGAATACCGTATTCGATCAACAGAGCTTCTAATTCATCCATTTCTATTGGGGTAGGAATGGTGAGGTTCTTGTTTTCGATGATCTTCTTAGCTAATGCACGGTATTCGTTAGCTTGGTTGCTGTCAGGAGCGTACTCGTTAACGGTCATACGACGCAATTCTGCGTGTTGAACGATGTTGTCACGAGGTACGAAGTGAATCATTTGGGTGTTCAAACGTTTAGCCAAGGTTTCGATGAGTTCGTGTTCCCGGTCAGTTTTACGGCTGTTACAGATCAAACCACCTAAACGTACACCACCGGAGTGTGCATATTTCAAAATACCACGAGCGATGTTGTTTGCAGCGTACATCGCCATCATTTCACCAGAGGTAACGATGTAGATTTCTTGTGCTTTACCTTCACGGCAAAGATTATTTATCTCATAAAAATAGCTGTAGAATGTTCATTTTAGACTATGTTTGCGGTAATCATTGTCTAGAGTGAACGGTTTTTTTATTAGGGTAAATCTAGGGTATGGACAGAACACAGGAAGCATTTGCCGATTTTCACCAAACAGCTATTACCGATGGGGGATATTTAGGTAGAATGCAAGCAGTAAATGAACAAGAAAATCATCTAACGGCAAAATTAACTACAGAATTAAAAGCAATTAATGGTAGATTAAAAGCGGCTAATGTTGGTGTTTATATCCGCAAATCTGGCAATTCTTTACAGTTGAGATGCACCTTACCTATTAAACCAGGGGATATTGATAAAAATGCTAGTGGTACAAAACAATATGATATTTCTTTGGGTATTCCTTTTAATTTTGATGGGTTGAATACTGCGGAAGAAGAGGCTTATGAATTAGGAAAGTTAATTGCTAGAAGGCAATTTCACTGGAATGATAAATATTTAGGAAAAACTCGAATTAAAGCTAGTTTAAAAACCATTGGTGATTTAATTGCAGATTTTGAGAAACGTTATTTCCAAACTCGGAAAAAAACTTTAAAAAGTGAAAATACTTTTAGCAGTTATTTTTATATTGCTCAAAAGCATTTACCCAAGGATAAACTAGCGATAGATGCTAATTTTATCGAAGCTGTGCAAAATTGCCAATCTTCTGATAGTGTGAAAAATGAATTGATTAAAGTAATTCGGGTTTTGTGTAAATGTTCTGGTTTAGAAGTTCCTGAATTAAGCAATTTAAAAATTAAACCTACTGCAAAACGTAAACGCGATATACCCACTGATGTGGAAATTGAAAAAGAATATTTGAAGTTTGAAAATTACGCCATTAACCGACCAAGTAAGTTAACAACTAGAGAAGATAGAAACAATTGGAAATTGTGGAGATGGGTTTATGGAATGTTAGCAACTTATGGTTTAAGACCGATTGAAATTTTTGTCAAACCGGATTTAGATTGGTGGTTATCTGTTGATAATACCATGAATACATGGCGAGTTAATGAAGAATGTAAAACCGGAGAAAGGGAAGCTTTACCATTATATCCTCGTTGGGTAGAAGAGTTTAATTTAAAAACAGATTTAGAAGCAATTGAATTCTTGAAATTGAAAATTCAAGATAAAATAACGAGTAAAGAAATCAACGCTGCGCGACATGGTACAGATAGATGGTTTAGATTTGTGGGTGTGAATTTTCAACCTTATGATTTACGTCACGCTTGGGCAATTCGAGCGCATTTAATGGGGATTCCCATTAAAGCTGCTGCTGATAATTTGGGTCATTCTGTGAATATGCACACATCCATTTATCAGAAGTGGTTTAGTTTGGAAAATCGGAAGGTTGCAATTGAGGAAGCAATTAAGAAAAAATCGAAGGTGGAAGAACTGCAAGATATGGTAATAATGTTGGAACAGGAAAATGAGAGGTTAAGAATTGAGAATGAAAGATTGAAATTGCAGATGGGACACAGTTTGATGAAAATTGAGTTAAGATAAGATATTAGCCTTACTCACAGACACTGAGGCGCAAAAATAATTTTATAAAACTAGGAATGTTACAAGATATGTCTTATAGTCAATTTACATCTATAGGTAAGGTTAAAGAAGCTTTTGGGTTAAAAACTCAGGAAGGTGGGCGTTTTATTCCTGAAGTTGCCAAAATTGAACCTTCTACGACGTTAACAGCATATTTAGCAGAAAGTTTACCCCTTGCTGCTTCTGCTAGTGAAAAAGCACGTTCTGAAGGGATTATTTATCCAGTTTTGTTAGAAGTAAGAAGAATTTTAAATCGGCAAATTAGTTTATTTTCTGGTGAAGATTTTACAGTTGATGAGTCGGTGGGATTAAATGGAATATGTGACTTTCTGTTAAGTCGTTCTCCTGAAGTGTTGGAAATTGAAGCACCTGTAATTGTGATTGTAGAAGCCAAAAAAGCAGATTTAAGAACTGGGTTTGGACAGTGTATTGCAGAGATGGTAGCTGCCCAGAGATTTAATCTTGCTAAACATAATCCTCTTAGTATTGTTTATGGTGCAATTAGTAGCGGTACACAATGGCGATTTTTAAAGTTAGAGGGTGATATTGTAACTATTGATTTAGCTGATTATCCTTTACCTCCTGTAGATGAAATTTTAGGGATGTTGGTTTGGATGATTGAAAATGGTGGATAGTCAATTAATAATTTCCTACAGTTCAGGAATATGCAGTTCAGGAATATGTTCATTTTCATAGTTTTCAATTAAAACTCCTATGACTTCCATCAGAGATGCAAGAGGATGATTTTCATCTTCACCAACTTGATCTATCAGAGAATCTAGTATATCAACTAAGTGTTCATATTCCTCTTCTGTGTGAGTAAAAAAGACGTTTTCGGCAATGGATGACCAAGCATTAATGGTTTTTTCAAGGTTTAAAGTTTGCATTATTCTTTCCACTTTCCTTCATCATATAGGTCTAATATTTGATTTTTGAACAGAACTCCGTACATGGTTCGGCTTCGCTCACCATAAATACTGACAGCCTTCTTTCCTGTTCCCTGTTCCCTGTTCCCTGTTCCCTGTTCCCTGTTCCCTGCCTCTACGAAAAATTCATGAATCAAATCGGATCACTATATTCTGAATGTGTTAGCACAGCACGGATATAACCAAACACCAAAAAAGCGTTAGCGAAGCTTACCGAAGGTATCGCACCCATAAACCACAATACCGGAAATGGGATTCTTGGGTCGCGTTTCGCTATCGCTCTCAACAAACTACAATAGACATCTCCGAAAACTATCTAACCTTCACCACAACTGCTTTTGAGGAAATGAAGGTTAAGTGCAAAGATACTCAGATTATACGCTATAATCAGTGCTGAAGATGCCTGCTATTGGGAATTA
>NZ_BJCE01000212.1:0-9577 GCF_005402885.1 Sphaerospermopsis reniformis | reverse complement strand
TATAATAAATACGGGCATTATTTATTAACATTTTAGGTATTTGTCATGGGATATGGCTTTTTGCCTTTATTTTTAAACACATTTTTGATGTTTAATTAATAGTTTGGCATACTAGGTACTAAAGAACCATTTTTACTTTAATTAATGCTCAAATAGCAGCGAAAAGCAAATGGTGTCCGAACAAATTAGAAGAGTTGTAAGGAAGAGAGCTAAATTCATAACTCTTAATAGACATCTGTTTAGCTAAATATGAGAGATAAAGTGTATCCAATTAATAGATGATTTGACACTGTTATACAAACGTTTATCTGCGGTGTAAAATTCAGCATTCAATAGTTTCGATAATGCTAGATAATGAGCATCATAAGCAGCAGATAATTTAAGTGTTTTTGCTATATTGATTGCCATTTGATGAAGTTGAGAAATTTGCGAGTTTCCATAAAGAACTATTCCTAAATTTAACGCATCTTCTAAAGCTTTTTCTATTTCTTCTATAGTCAATAAATTCGCTTGATTCATGCGATGTAAAGCATTGGTAATTTCATAATAAAATAATGTTGGTGCAATAATAGTCGCAGAGTTATTTTGCCAATTTTCCCATAGTTGGATAAATGGTGAATCCATAGATTTACTATTTATTAAGTTAATGGTAAAGCTGGCATCTACACAAATTAAATTACTCATGGTGGATAAAAGAATTAATTAACTGTTCACTTCTTTCTTCTCTCATTTCTGAGATAATATTGGTAACTATATCTTGTAAAGATTGATTGTTTAGTCTTTGGTTCAGTATTTCTCCTCTTTTGAGGATGCTTTGTTTGATAATATTCCAATCCGGTTTTATTTGCAATTCTGTTTCTAACAATTGTTTTTCTTCTGGGGATAAACAATGAATAATCTCTACTAATTTTTTGACTAATTCAGTGTTCATAGTTGTGTTTAGTTATAAGGAGTGGCTGTTGATATTCATTTTATCATAATCTAAAACAAATTTCTATATTTATTTAATCTATTTTTGTTAATTGAGAAACTCTTGTATCAATTATCTTTTGACCTAATTCATTGAACTTAATTGCTAAAGATACTTTGTTTTCTGATCCAAAAACATGAGTTATTTTACCAGTACCAAATATTTTGTGAATTACATGATCACCTACATTCTGGGTGTAGAACATCATATTTGATTTGTCAGAATCAGGATGTCCAGAATTTTAGGATTTACAGGATTTTTTATGAGATAATGGACATAAAGAAACTGTGAACGGATAATGATTACTCAATTAATGGTTCAACCCTCATCTTTAATATCTTCTGGTATGAAGATGAGTGAATTTGGTGATATTTATCTATTTAAGTTTACCGATGAATTACAATCTCGGTTTGAAGAACTATTAGAAAAGAAAAAAGCTGATTTACTCACTCCTGAAGAAGAAGCGGAATATGTGGGTATTTCGGAATTACAGCGAATTTTTACTTTAATTAATGCTCAAATAGCAGCGAAAAGCAAATGGTGTCCGAACAAATTAGAAGAGTTGTAAGGAGGAGAGCTAAATTCCTCTGCGAATACAGCCCTGATGATTACGTCAAGTCTGGCTGAAATGAGAACATCCTCAAAGCCATACACAGACTGCCTTTTTAATTTTCGGACAGGTCTATTAATATTCCCCCAAAATCTGCAAAAATCACCAATTTAAATCACAAATTAGCTAACCTGCCCAGAAATGAAATTCAGCACTAATAGTTCAAGTCTACTAAAATAGACTAAAAGCTTTTTATAGTCGTCTAAATAGGACTTTTGCTATTAGCCTGATAATTCATTCTCAGGCGGGTATTTTACACAGTGTATCAAATTTTTCAATATGGCTGAACTACCCAAAACCCTAGAAGCGTGCAGTTCAATCCGGTGAAGCGGTAAAATCGTCCTTAGCTGAACGTACCAATTAATGAGAAAATAAAGACTTGCAATCATCCTTGTCTTGTATTGCTTCCCACCGAAAGGAATTTTTATCAATGTGGAAACGAATTGCGTTAATCTTGGTTTTAGTGTTCAGTATCAGTTTCAGTAACCCTGATGTTGCTGCTGCGGCTGGACTCAAAAGCTTTGTAGATACTGCTGATGGTTATCAGTTTTTATATCCTAATGGTTGGTTGCAAGTTAAAGTTACCGACGGTCCTGATGTGGTATTTCATGATTTAATCGAAGTATCAGAAAATGTCTCTGTGGTGATTAGTCCTGTTCCTCAAGGTAAAAGTTTAACTGAATTGGGAACACCCACCGAGGTAGGATATAAATTAGGAAAAGCTGCTCTTGCTCCTGAAGGTTCTGGACGTTCCGCAGAATTAGTTAATGTTGCTCAAAAAGAAACTGATGGTAAAACATACTATTTTCTAGAGTATGAAGTTCAACTTCCTAACCGTGAAAAACGCCACAATATAGCTAGTGTTGCTGTGAGTCGTGGTAAGTTGTTTACTTTTAACGCTTCTGTACCTGAAAGACGTTGGAAAAAACTGCAACGCATGATTGATGAAGTTGTCAGTTCTTTTACGGTTTATTAATTTAGCTGATTGGGATGATCAATTTTAGATTTTAAATTTTAGATTTTAGATTTTAGATTTTAGATTTTAGATGGAAATGAAGTAAGTAAAATCCAAAGTCCAAAATTTAAAATCTAATACCCAATTACCAATTACCAATTACCAATTACCAATGACTATTCCTGATTTTATACTTGCTTCTGCTTCTCCTGCACGTCGTCGTTTGTTGCAAACTGTGGGTATTGAACCTATTGTTAAAGCTAGTGATTTTGATGAGTCGCAAATTCAAATTAGTGAACCAAAAGCATTAGTAGAAATTTTAGCTAAGTGTAAAGCTGAAACTATTGCACCTCAGTTTCCCTCTGGGTTAGTGATGGGTTGTGATTCGGTTTTAGCCATTGATGGACAGATTTATGGTAAACCAGAAAATGCAGAAGTGGCGATCGCTCGTTGGAATTTAATGCAGGGTAATTTTGGTGATTTGTATACTGGTCATGTTTTAATTGATAATACCCAAAATCGCACTGTTGTTAAATGTCAAATTACTAGGGTTTATTTTGGGAAAATGAGCGATCGCGCCATTGCAGCTTATGTTCAAACAGGTGAACCCCTTAAATGTGCCGGTGCTTTTGCTTTAGAAGGTTTTGGTAGTTTATTTGTGGAAAAAATCGAAGGTTGTCATAGTAATGTAATTGGTTTGAGTTTACCATTACTGCGGCAAATGTTAGCAGAATTAGGTTATGAAGTTACAGATTTTTGGCAATAGTTAAGTGATTATTCAGTCTGATTTTTAGGCAAAAAATATGATCATATGAGATAGGACTTACCCAACTGGCACATTAGTAGGGTGCGTCAGACAGCATAAATTATGTAAATAAACAGATTCTTGATATCTGACGCACCCCACATCGGATTTTTGGTGTGACACTTGCGTAAGTCCCACATACCCTATAAGTACCCAAGCAAAATTAATTTAATATACTGAGTGAAAACAAAAATGTCTGTATTCCCTACCTGTTAGGTGTTACCTGTTAAGAGTCCCCTCTCCTAACTATAAAATTTATTTTGCACGACTACTTGTAGGATTTGCATCCATATTTTTAGTTTTTGATATCGTTCTGGCTGTGAGTTTTGGATTTTATAAATTCCTAAGGGTATATATTGTCCTGTAACCAGGTAAGGATTTTGATGGGCAGGTAAAAGAAGATGGAAGAACAGGGACATCAGTTATTTATAGAAACCCCTCTAAACCCTTTGGGTATAGAGCCGCCTTTGGAATACATTGAACAATCATTGCCTTCACCCATGGACTTGGCTGTTCAAGGCGTTGATATTCAAGCCATTCCTCTAACTGCACAATCTTCAAATCCTAGTGTTCTTAATACAGCCATCGCCGATCCTTTACTGGGCTTTTCCAGTAGTCAATCTGGAATTGCTTCTTCTGTATTAACAAACGACTCACTACTGTCGGACCCAGTTGTTGTTAATCAAGAAGCCGCTAGTTTTTCTTTTGCATCTCATAATACATCCTGGGTAGGTGCTCCTCAAATAACCCAGTTAGACAATTTAGGTGAAGTTCTAGTTGTTCCGGGTACATCGTCGGAAACAGTTTCAATCGTTGTCCAGTGGACATTTCGAGACGCTAAGTATAATAACGAAGTTGGTGTTTTTGTTGTTGATCAATCAGGGAAAGTAGGTGGTCTGTCTCCAAATGAACAAGGTTTTGCCCAGACTGCTTTACAGAGTTCTACAAGACAGACCTTGTTTAATTCGGGTCATGCAGCAGGTAATTGGCGCGAGTTAACCTTTACAGGAGGGAGTATCTTAGCCTTCTACTTAATTCAAAATGGCACGAGTGAGAATTGGTTAGCGAATAATCCCAGTAATACAGTTAGTCAACAAAGTCTAGCCTTTTTCTCTCTTTTAGGGTCTAATCCGGATGGGTTTGACCATTCTCGAAGCACTCATTTAGGAAAAGGGATTTGGCGGTTAAATTGGGAGGATTTAACGGGGGGAGGAGATCAGGATTTTAATGATGTTGTGTTCAATATTGGACAACCGGGAATTTTACTGCCTGGCCAAGAAAAGCAAACAGTCCCACTGACTGTTGAGTTATTTGGCAAGGAAGCGACCTATCAAAATGAAATGGGATATTTTTTGGTAGATGCTCCCGATGGAAAAATTGGTGATCTATTGCCTGGTGATGAAGGTTATAGGAAAGCAGCGTTAGAGCGGCATCAGACTGTTTTTACTGCGGATGGTCTCCTTTCTGGTTATCAGGTAAATCTACCTTCCACCAAGTATTTGGGTTGGTACTTAGTTAGCAATAGCACTGCTACTCAAGCAATCAACAATGAAGAAATCTCCGTCTTTTTCTCTTATTCTGCGGCTAACGCGGATGGATTAAGCCATCTTCATGCCCAACAGGATAGTCACACATGGGCTTGGGAAGATGTGTTTGGTGGAGGCGATCGCGATTTTAATGATTTAGTCTTTCGGTTTGATTTAGGGGAACCAATGGGTTTGCCCACTATTTTGCCCACTACTTTGCCTCATCTGTCTATCGGGAATGTAACGGTTACAGAGGGTGATCAAGGTACTCAAGATGCTAATTTTACAGTGCGTTTATCTGAGGCTTCGACCCAGACGGTAACGGCTCAGTTTGCAACGAAGGATGATACGGCCAAAGCAGGAGAAGATTATGAAGCTCAAATGGGAATTGTTAGTTTCGCACCTGGTGAGTTGGAGAAAACAATTTCCGTAAAAGTTACTGGCGATCGCCTACAGGAATTAACAGAGAATTTCAAAGTTAATTTAGCAAATGCCAATAATGCTTTGATCACTCAAGGAGTGGGTACTGGCACAATTTTAGAAAATGATAATTTAACGCCGCTTTTACCCAGCTTATCTATCGGGGATGTTACAGTCACAGAAGGGGATGAGGGGACTCAGAAAGCAAATTTTGCGGTTCGTTTATCTCAAGCATCTGAGCAAACAGTAACAGCTGAATTTGTTACTGAAGATGATACTGCTAAGAATTCCGAAGACTATGAAGCCCAAACGGGAATCATTACTTTCGCCCCTGGCGAAGTGGAAAAAATGATTGCTGTTAATATTAAAGGCGACCGCCGTTATGAGTTAACAGAGAGTTTTAAAGTTAATTTAGTAAATGCTAACAATGCTTTGATTAGTCAGGGAACGGGTATCGTTACAATATTAGATAATGATCCTCTACCAACAATTACAGTTCAAAATACCAGCATTGTTGAAGGAGATGGAGAAACCACTAAAGCGAAATTTGAAGTTACTTTATCAGAAGCCTCAACCTTTCCTGTCACTGTTGACTATGAAACTGTAGATGGAACAGCAAAAGCTGGGGAAGATTATCAACAGACTGTCGGCAGTCTTATCTTTATCCCTGGAGAAGCTCGCCGTTTTATTGAAGTATCTATTATTGGTGATTTAGTTAATGAACCTGATGAAGTGTTTACACTTCGTTTAAAAAATGCCATTAATGGCACTCTTGGTAACAGCGAGGCTCAAGGCACAATTATTAATGACGATGCGGGCAATAAAGCTCCTACTGGGTTGGGACTAACTCCCACAACCGTCAATGAAAATGTTCCAGATAATAGTGTGATCGGTCAATTTAGCACTGTTGATATAAATCCTGGAGATACCCATAGTTATCAACTGATTACAGGAGAAGAAGATTTAGATAATAGTGGGTTTGACATAGTGGGGAATGAATTACACATTAAGCAAAGCCCTAATTTTGAGCAAAAAGCTATTTACCAAATCCGAGTCAGAACAACGGATCAAAATGGACTCTTTTTAGATAAAGCTTTCACGATTAATATTACGGATATTAATGAAGCTCCGACGGTTATCAATCTCAGTAATAACAGCCTGGCTGAAAATATTGCAGCCAATAGTCTTGTGGGAAACATCAGTGGTCAAGACCCTGATGCGGATGATAGTTTAACCTACGAATTAGTGAATGATTTAGGTGGTGAAGATAACGGGTCATTTACTTTAGTTAACAACGAACTACGACTTAAGGATTCTCCTAATTTTGAAGCTAAATCCAGTTATAATTTGCGTATCAAAGCAATAGATAAGGGGGGCTTAAGTCTTGAGAAAAATTTTGTTATTCAAATTACCAATGTTAATGAAGCTCCCTTCTTTATTAGCCAACCGCTCCTGACTGCTCAAGTAGGTACAGCCTATCAGTATGAAATTAAAGCCCAAGACCCTGACACCAATGATATTCTGAAGATTTCTGCCATCCAAAATCCGCTCAATTGGAAAAATACAGATACCAGTAATGGAGTTTCATTATTATCACAGATACCAACCATCAATGATATTGGTCAGCATATTTTTGAATGGAAAGTTCAAGATGCTGGTGGGTTAATTGCAACTCAAAATTACACTTTAGCGGTGAGTTCTTTATTAAAAGAAGGAAATAATTTCAGTCCTTCTCTTCAAAAAGCGATTACTGTGCCAACAAACCCGACGATTT
The DNA here is from genome assembly GCF_005402885.1 of Sphaerospermopsis reniformis. Taxonomy (NCBI): domain Bacteria; kingdom Bacillati; phylum Cyanobacteriota; class Cyanophyceae; order Nostocales; family Aphanizomenonaceae; genus Sphaerospermopsis; species Sphaerospermopsis reniformis. Next base: position 2,517 of record NZ_BJCE01000212.1, on the reverse strand, counting down.
TACAGTTTAAAATTGAGGGTTTAAACTTTGATCAAACGGATACAAATTCTATTAAAGATGCCTTTGAAGTTGAGTTAGTGGATGCTCAAGGCAATTCTTTAGTTCATACCATTGGTAGTGGTAAAACAGCATTTTTTAATATCACAGAAGGTTTAACAGCAAATCTCGCACCTGGTGTAACCTATGACGCAAATACGGGAATTATTCGCGTCAATTTAGTTGGCGTTCAGCCCAATACAACGGGCAATTTAGTCCTACGTCTAGTTAATAATGATCAAGACACAGCTACTCAGGTCAGAATTACAGACATAACCTTAGAGAATGCCCCCGCAGGAACCGTTGCTCCCGTTGCAACTCTTGCAATTTCAGCTTTACGAAGTGCAGCTAATCCTCCTAATTTGACAAACTTGGCAGATGTTACTGACTCAATGGAGGTTCAATACCAGCGCACAACTTTGAATGAGGATACTAATTTAGTTTATGCCGATTTTAATCTGAAAAATATTGGCAGCTACGGAATTAACACTAATCTGTTAGTGGCGATTAAGAATATTAGTGATCCAACGGTTCAGGTACGAGATACCGATGGTGTCTCCTTAGAGGGTTTACCCTATTATGACTTCACAGATTTGTTGATTAACGGCAAGCTCGATTTTAATCAAGTTACCAATAGTCGTAGTTTAGTTTTCCTTAATCCTAATCAAGTCCAGTTTACCTATGATGTGGTGGTTTTAGCGGTTGTTAATCGCAATCCAATTATTCAGACTCAGCCTGATTTAGAGATTATAGGTGGGCAAGCTTATCAATATGATGTCAATGCTACTGACCCTGATTTAGACAATTTAAGTTATTGGTTATTAGTCGCTCCTCCAGGAATGACTATTGATGCTCTAACAGGTTTAATGAATTGGCAAACAGAGACGACGAATATTGGTAATCAGGTGGTTAAAGTTGAAGTTAGTGATGGTCGGGGTGGCTTCGCACAACAAAGTTATACTTTGTCGGTTATTGACACACCACCTAATCGTCCGCCTATTTTTACATCGAATCCAGTTGTTGATGCCTATATCAATCAGCTTTATCAATATGATGCCAATGCCATTGATCCTGATAGAAACTATCCGCTTACCTATAATTTGGTGATTGGGCCAGAGGGAATGGCAATTAATCAGGCAACGGGAGAAATGAGTTGGACTCCACCTGCGGCTTTATTGTTAGGAGATACAGTTTTAGGGCGAATTAGTTTGCCTGGAGAAAATAGTGAATTTACCTTTAGTGGGATGAAGGGACAAAGGATTTATTTTGATCCTTTACAGTTTTCAGGAAATTATCAGCAATGGCGAGTTGATATTTATAGTCCCAGTAATCGAAAAGTTGTTGATGGCAGTTATTTACTGTGGAATTATAACCAGTTATTTACCTTGGAAGAAGATGGTAATTATCGGGTTGTTGTTAATCCTCAAGGTGAACAAACAGGAACCTACGGTTTTAGTTTAATTGAGTCTAGTTTAGTGCCAGCAAACAGTTTGGATACGGTTATTCAAGGTACATTAAGTCCTGGCTCTGAGGATGATTTATATCGTTTTACGGCAAATAAGGGACAGAAGCTTTATTTTGATAAGTTAAGTCAGGATGGAACTTTGGGCTGGATTCTCTACAATTCAGCCAATCAGGTGGTGGCTTCTGATGATAATTTCAATGATATGGAGGTAAATTTAGCGGTTGATGGAGAATATATTTTAGCTTTGCGAGGTAATTCTGCTTTTACTAGCACTGTGAATTATGCCTTCACAATTATCACGCCTGATTTATTGACTAATCCCTTGACTTTCGGAGCTAAAGTTGAAGGGGCAATTAGTGAAAAGGGTGAACAGGATACTTATACCTTTACAGGCACAGTAGGACAACAATTATTTTTTGATAGTTTAGGAAGTGATTTCTTTTATGCTTACCTTTACGATCCGAGGGGACGACTGCTATGGCAACATGATAGTCGAGGCGATCGCGGAACTAATGATGGTTTAGTGTTTGCTGTTGATGGAACTTATAAATTAATCATTGATGGAGGACGGGATCAAGATGGTTACGGTGTTACAGGTAACTACAAGTTCCGTTTGTTAGATAAAGCAGATGCAACGGTTATCAATCTCGATACGGATATTACAGGAACGTTTGATGAGTCAGCCGCAGGCAGTGTTGGCTATCGGTTCAGTTTAACAGAGCGTACCTATCTTTATTTTGATGCACAATCAGCAACCAATGCTTGGATTCTCTATAACACTAATGGTCAATATATTACTGCCAATAACTTAAATTCTGATGCAGAGTTTTGGTTAGAGCAAGGTGATTATTATTTGATCATGCAGGGTTATAGTGATGTTAATAATTCCACTTATAGCTTGCGTTTAATTACTCCTGATGTTTCAGCGATAACTCCTTTAACTATCGGTAATATTGTTAGTGGCAATATCAGTGAAAAAGGTGAACAGGATACTTATACCTTTACAGCCACAGCAG
>NZ_BJCE01000211.1:0-9594 GCF_005402885.1 Sphaerospermopsis reniformis | reverse complement strand
TTTTATAAATAATCCTCTTCGTATTCTTGTGCTGATGTTTCAGTCAAATTATTTTGACTTTGAGTTACTGTTTTAATTACTGTAATTGTTTGAGATAACCCAGCAATAGTAGGTGTTTGCAAAAAACGCTGTAAAGACAATTCTAAAGAGAAATTTTCTCTTAACCGAGCAATTACTTGACCAGCTAATAATGAATTACCACCCAATTCAAAAAAGTTGTCATCAATGCCTAAAAGTGTAACTTTTAAAACTTGTTGCCAACATTGGGCAATTTTTAATTCTATCTCGTTCCGTGGTTCAATCTGCTCCCTATTGTCTTGATTGTTACTTCTTTTGATCAGTTTAGCATGATCAATTTCACCATTTTTAAGAAATGGCATTTTTGGTAATTCTACGGACTCATAAATACATACACTCCCGAAATCATCTTGTACCTTTAGACTAGGTAATTTAACAACTTCCTTAGTCTTATTAGTCTTAGCTGTAAAATAGGCAGTTAATTTTTGTAAATTAAAACTTGATGACTGCCACCGTTGAATATTTTGCTTACTGCCATCTAAACCGATCAACAAATTATGTTGCTGATGGTATAAGCTGGCCAGCATGGAAGATATTGCTTCGGAGGAAGACATAATATAATAACCCTTGGCACGGATCAGATTTTTCATCTGATATCCTTGACTCATTCCCGTATTATCCCACATACTCCAACTCAAACAATAGCTGGTTAATTTATTGTTGGTTAATTTATTTTGGGAATTTTGGTAATGAGTAAAACTATCGAGAAAACTATTAGCAGCAGCATAACCACCCACAGCAGTGCTACCGAAAAACCCATTTACTGAAGAAAAGTTAATAAAAATAGTATCCTGATTTTCTTTTGCTAATTGATGCAATACCCAAGATCCCAAAACCTTGGGATGTAGAATTGCTGCTAAGTTTTCCTGGGTTTCTGCTACTACCTGTTGTTCGTGCAAAGTTCCGGCTAAATGCAGTATTCCATCGAGATTTTTGCCCCATCTGAATTGAGCTTTTTCTACTATTGTTTGCAACTGTTTTAAGTCGCAAATATCAACGGCTTCATAAATTACTTCTCCCCCAAGCTGCGCTAGTTCTTGATAGAGTTTGATGTGTTTTTCTGAAGTTAAAGGAGTTCTACCAACTAATAATAATTTAGCTTGGTAATGTTTTAACAAATACCGAGCAATTTCAATACCTATACCACCCATACCCCCAGTGATTAAATACGTTCCTCCTTGTTTGAAGGTAGTTGAGGAGTGAGGTTGGCTTGTAAAATCAACTTGTTCTAAGCGAGAAATTAAACGCTGTCCGTTTCTGTATGCTACCTCTCGTTCTTTTGAGGAGATTTGCATTTCTTGGAGAATGTAACCACCATTTTTTTCAACTTCAGCGAAGGGTAAATCAATGTGGCGACAATTTATTTGCGGTAGTTCTTGAGGAATGGTTTTTAATAATCCTAATACTGTTGATTTTTCATAAGCTATAGGATCATCTGAGCAGATAGCTTGGAGATGAGAAGAAATAAATAATAATTGAATATTTTGATCAAAGCTATGATTTTTTTCTAAGGCTTGCACTAGGAATAATAAACTATATATTCCCTGTGCTTGGGCTTTTTCTAAGCTATCAATACTGTTAATTTCCTGATATTTATCGTAAGTCCAGAGATGGACAATCTGCCCAATAATAATATTATCTGCTGCTAGGGATGCTATTAAAAGTTGATAGTCTTTGGCTATTTCTGGATTAATAACATAATGGTTACGATTGATTTTTTTAAATTCTTCTCCAGGTGCAACGGTAATATAGGTCAGTTTATTTTCTGACAATGTTTGACCTAAATAGTCACCCAATCCCCAAGCATCGAGAAATACTAGAGTTGTATTAGTAATAGTTAAAGAGGAATTAACATTAATGGGTGATTTAGGTTTCCATACTTGACGGTAAAACCAATTGGGAATAGTATTACTATTGCCTAGTAATATATCAATTTGTTTAATGATTGATTGAAATTCACCTGTTTGGAAACGTTGACTGAGTTGAGAACGTTGAATTTTGCCAATAGCAGTTTTAGGAATAATTTCTTTAGCTACGGGAATTAAATAATCAGGATTTATTCTCACCTTGTTCACAACACAAGCACGAATTTCTTTGAGGAGAGGTAATAAACTTTGATCATCATCAAAAGAAGTATGGAAAAATATTGCTAATTTATCAGTATTGCTTCCTGGTTGTCTGACTGCACAAGCAGCTGTATAAGAAACTTCTATTCCTGTAATTTCTTCAACAGCAGCTTCAATTTCGTGACAGTAGTAATTTAATCCATTAATAATAATTACATCTTTGATTCTGCCAGTAATGGTTAAACGTCCTTGATCAAGAAAGCCTAAATCCCCTGTATTCAACCAACCATCAGCAGTAAAAGCTTCTTGGTTTGCTTGTGGATTTTGATAGTAACCGATAGTAACAGATGCACCTTTTACCTGTAAACAACCAATAGTATTTTCTTCAACTACCTGATTTTGATTATCTACAATTCGCATAGAAAATCCAGGAATAGGTGAACCCAATTCTACAAATTTCTGCTCATCTGTAGTTGAATCTAGTAAAAAACTATCGGCAAATACGACACCAGAAGATGTTTCAGACATTCCCCAACCTGGGTGCATTGCGGTAGCTGGTAGGTGATATAACTGAACTAGCTGCAAAAATTTTCTTGCTGTTTTAGCAACGATCAGTTCGCCTCCATTATGAATTAATCGGAGTGAAGATAAATTCCAAGTTGGTGTTGGGATATTTTTGATCTTTTCTAGTTGCTCATTGATTAAGCTATAAGCAAAATTAGGACCCCAAGTCACGGTAACGCGATAATGAGTAATCCAATCTAGCCATGTTGTAGGTTTTTGTAAAACTAATTCAGAGTTCCCATGAATTTGTTGGCAGCCAACATAAACATCCCGTAAATGGAACATAATTATTCCCACAACATGGTCTAAGGAAAACCAATTTAACGTGATATCTTCACTTGTATAAGCATTCATCACGGTAGTACCAGCACAACGTGCTATTAAGCTACTGTGAGTCTGCATAACGGCTTTGGGTGTACCCGTGCTGCCAGAAGTCAAAAGCAAAATTGCTAAATCTTCTGGTTGATTATCATATATGTTGAAATCTGGTTCACATTGACTTAAATGATCAACAGTGGCAATTTTAAAGTTTTCTAAGTTTAAAACTCTGGCAAAATCATCAATGTCAGCAGATAAAGAAACACTTGTTAGTACCAAGGGTTTCTCTAACATCTCCCATGTGTTTTTTAATTTACTAGCTGTATTATTACCTGGTTCATAAATAGGCGCAATGGATACTGGAACTGGAACAAAACCACCCAACACACAACCCCAAAAAGCACAGATGAAATCTTGGTTATCTGCTAATTGAAAAATTACTTTGTCTTGAGGTTTAAGTCCTAATTTTCTTAGTCCTGCTAAAATTCGTTGGGCATTCTGCCATAATTCTTTGTAAGATTGAACTGTCTCACTGCCATCGGATTTAATATAGATAATACCTTCGTTTGAATTTTTAGCGGCTCTTTGTAATACTTCTACTAAATTTTTAGGAGCGTCTGGAGAGTATGGTAGTGGTTCACCGTGACTAATGGCTAACTTTTTTGAAGCAGAATAATTTTTGTCTTCTATTTTCTGACTATGTGTATTTGCTTGTATTTCTTGTTGGTTATTTTCATAGAGGTTTGCTTGACTCTCCCCTAATAACTCTTCCAAATGCACAGGAGGAATACTTTTAACCACAGGTTCAACAACCACCGCAACCCGATCAATGTCTGACAATGACTCTAATTGCTTTTCTAAATCTCTCATTACATCAGAGTTAATCACTTCTAAACTCGATAAAGTAACTTCATCGATATAACCTGCATCTGTTAGGGGTATGGTAGATATGGGTACAAATGCGGCAGGTATTAACTCACTGGGGATAATTGTTTGCAGATGATCTAAAATTTGTTCTGGTGCAAACAAACCCGATGGAACTATATAAGCTATTAATTCCTGTTTTCCCTTTTTTGTCTGTCTTTTGATAACTACACAATCATCTACAGTCAAACTCGACCGAATAGCAACTTCTATTTCTTGTTGGTATGCAAAACTTTGATTAATTGAAGTCCCTAAAATTTGACTATGGTGATCTAAATGCATTATCTTTATATATCCTTATTAAGATTCAAGCTGCTATTAATTATTTTTTTAATTTTTTCAATTAACGCTGATTATAAGGTAAAACATTCATTTATTTTAACTTAAAATTAATGGTTTTTAAATTGGTTGGTAAAATTTATACTTACTAAGCAAACAGATAATCTCAGGTTTAGCAGTCAACTGCAAGAGCATTTTAAACATTTAAGCAGACAGTTAAGACTGTTAACTAGAGATTGCTGAAAAAGTTGAGAACGAACTTAATGAAAACCTGAGTTCGACGTAAGAGAATAACCTGCAAGTGTTGATTAACAAGAGTTTCAGGAGTGAATTAAGTTTTTATTAATTGTCAATAAATGAAAATTATTGACAATTAATTAGAAATAGACAATATGCTAACGGGGGGACAATCATGACTGAAAAGCTTATCCTGCAAGGATTTGAAAGAGAAGTCTATTCAAAAGATCAAACCAATTTTAGGATTACAGCTATTTTCAGGTAAATAAACCACATTTTGATTTAGGTTTCGCGTCAACAATGTAGGGGCGTTCGCGAAGCGTGCTGGAAGCATCAGCATTCGGATGATAGTCTTCGGTAAAAACCGATAATTAATTGTCCGAATGCTTCGCCCTTACTGTGGTCTAAAAAAATGAAAACTCCTGTCACACGAACGTAAAATAGGATTTTCCCAAGGAAATTATTGACAATGGAATCAATAAGGGGGGAAATTGCTCTGTATCTTTTTATGTCTAACAAGATTGAAAGGGTTACAGAGTCTTGGTTTCAAGGTACTTTGTCCCCCTGTCAGAGGTTTTTGGTTTATTCAGCAACCCCTAGTTAAGTGATCATCATCCGTAAATGTGAGGCTAAGGTTTTGACATTAGGTTCATACAGCATCCGTAAGTGATTTCCAGGTACAGATATTACTTTCACAGAGTCTTCTGTGCAATCTTGCCATCCCCAATCTGGTAAATCGTAATTATAAATAGCACGAAGTTGTTTTAGATTAACTTCATCCACTTCTTCAGCGCGGAATAAACCAATGGGCGCAGAAATTTGATAAGAAGGCCGATAATTTGCATAATTAATTGTTAGTTGTTTCGTTACCTGCATATTTGTTTTGAGTAAAGACAGGCTTGAGTTTTCCGGTAAAACATCATGTTTGTATAAATACTCTGCGGCTAAATTCCAACGGGCTAACTCGTCTGGTTGAGCAGCTAAATCAGCATAATCCAAACCTAATGAAATTCCCTTTACATCTTCTATAGATAGGAGTAATTCCCACATCCAATCAGTATCTGTCATCTTAGTTAGATCTTCAGGGTGAATCACCAATCCAGCATCTAAGATAGCCAGTAATTCTACCTTTTCACCCTGCTTTTCCAATTGGTAAGCCATTTCAAAAGCAACAACAGAACCTGCTGAATATCCTGCCAGTATGTATGGACCATGAGGTTGTTGCTCACGTAATAAATCAATCAGTTGACTACCATGCAGTTCTACTGACTCTGGAACTTCACCAAATCCATTTCTTCCTGGAGTTTCTAAACTATAAACCGGATGATTTTCTAAGTTAATAGCCAAATCTTTAAAATAGAAACCATGTCCATTACGACCAGGTAAACAAAATATAGGAGTGGCACTTCCTTGAGATTGGAGTGTAAGCAAATGGGGATGGCATTGCTGCACTTCATGGTCAGAGATTTGTAATGCTAATTGAGCAATTGTTGGATTGTCAAATAAACTACTTTGAGTAATGATGTCCTGTAATGTGTTTATAAATTCCTTTGCCAGTTTTTCAATTGTGGCTGCTTGGTGAAGATTTGTGCTGTATGTCCACTCTATTTGCAACTGTTTTTCAACTATCATGCTGTTTATATCTAGCAGATGAGGGCGGTTGTTTTGTAAACCGTGCATTCTTCCTGCTGACTCACTAGCTGGCTGCATCCAAGAATTTGTATTAATCTGTTGATCAAATTGACCCAAATAATTAAAACTGATTTCGGCTTGGGGTAATGTCTTTAGTTGACTAGCAATTTCTGGATCTTGACTCAGATAGCGCAATAGTCCATAACCAATGCCTTTATTGGGAATAGCCCGCAGTTGTTCTTTAACTGTTTTTAATGTTTCCCCTAGATTTTCTGTGGCTGGTAGTTCTACTAATACTGGGAAGATGGTTGTAAACCAACCTATTGTCCGTGATAAATCTACACTATCAACTATTTCTTCTCTTCCATGACCTTCTAGATTGAATAGCACTCTCTTGGAGTTTGTCCATTTGCTTAATACTAACCCTAATGTTGTTAGTAATATGTCGTTAATTTGTGTGTTGTAAGCTTTTGGTACATCGTGCAGTAAGGAGTGAGTTTCTGCCTCACTTAAAGACAATAAAACTGTGTTAGCTGCGGCAACAGTATTTTCCCCTTTTGTATGGTCAACAGAGATGGAAGGAACTGCGGCGCGAGTTTCATTCAACCAATAAGCCGCTTCCGATTTGAGGGTTTGTGATTGGGCATAAGCTGTTAGTTTCTCTGACCAATCTTTAAAAGAGGTGGTTTTGGCAGGAAGCTGAATATCTTTGCCTTGCTCAAGTTGCTGATAGGCTGTTTGTAAATCTTCTAATAAGATTCTCCAGGAAACTCCGTCAATGGCTAGGTGATGGATGGTTATTTGTAATCTCGCTCTTTTTCCTATGCCTAGATGGAATAAGGCTACTTGTACTAGGTTTTCTGATATGTCTAGGTTGGCTTGTAATAAATTTCCTTGTGCTTCAATGGCTTCTGGTTGTTTATGTTCTGGAATTGTTGATAGGTCTATCTCATGGAAGGCTATTTGATCTTTTGGAGCGGTGTATGTCTGTTCCCAATTGGAGTTTTTTTGGCTAAAACTTAGTCTTAGGGCATCATGATGTGTTAGCAGTTGCTGGAATGCTTGTTTTAATGGTTCTGGTTTTATGTCGCTGGGAACTGATAGCAGGAATGCTTGGTTGAAGTGGTGTGGTTGTGTAAAGTTTTGCTCAAAAAACCAGTGTTGAATGGGTGTTAGGGGTAATTTACCTGTGACTAGTTCTTGTTTTATTTCTATGGTTTTGATGTTCGGTGCTATTGCTGCTAGTTCGGCGATTGTTTGATTGGCGAATAGTTGTTTGGCTGTTAGTTGTAGTCCTGCTTGTTTGGCTTTGGCTAAAATTTGGATGCTGAGTATTGAGTCTCCTCCGAGTTCAAAGAAGTTATCGTTAATTCCTATTTGTTTTGTTCTCAGCACTTCTGCCCAAATCTGGGCTAGTATTTTTTCGGTTTGATTACGTGGGGGGACAATTTTTATTTCTAATCCTGTACGGGTTTCTGGTGCTGGTAATGCTCGACGATCTATTTTGCCGTTGGGTGTTATGGGTAGGGTTTCTAGTGTGACAAAACTATGAGGCACCATATATTCTGGCAGTGTTTCTTTGAGATATTGGCGCATTTCACTGATGGTTACTGTGGAATGCTGATGTGGTATTAGGTAGGATACTAATTGCTTCTGTCCAGGGTTGTCTTCACGGACGATGACGCAGGATGTCTGGATTTGAGGATGTTGATTGAGTACCGCTTCTATTTCTCCTAACTCAATGCGGAGTCCTCTGATTTTTACTTGGTTATCTATGCGTCCTATGTATTCTATGTTCCCATCTGCTAGATAACGCGCTAAGTCTCCTGTTTTATACAATTTTTCGGCATTATTAAAGGGATTAGCAATAAATTTCTCTTTTGTCAATTCCGGGCGGTTGAGATAACCTCTTGCTAACCCATTTCCTCCTATATGTAATTCTCCTGGTACTCCTATGGGTACTGGTCGTAAATTCTCATCTAAAATGTATGTCTGTACGTTGGCTATGGGGCGACCAATAGTTATTTTCTCATCTTGATCACTACATTTTGCAGTAGTTGCACATACACTAGCTTCTGTTGGTCCGTAGGCGTTGAAGAAATTTCTCCCCATAGACCATTGTTTCATTAATTTCACCCCACAAGCTTCTCCCGCCACAATAATGGCTTGTAGTGCTGGCAGTTCTTCCACTGGCATCACTGCTAATGCTGATGGTGGTAAGGTAATATGGGTAATCTCATAATTGCGTATTTTCTCCATTAATGACTTTCCTGGCATGAAAGCCTCTTTTGTTCCCAGGTACAGTGTTGCACCTGACCCAAAAGCCATTAATATTTCCCATATAGAAGCATCAAAACTAAAGGAAGCAAATTGCAGAACTCGACTATGAGAGTTTATTCCAAAAGTTTGAATCTGAGCTTGAGCAAGGTTACACAGTCCCTTGTGTTCAACCATTACACCTTTTGGTTTACCAGTTGAACCAGAAGTATAAATTAAGTTAGCTAAATGACTAGCTGTAACTTCACTGCTAGGGTTATTTTCATTGTTTTGGGCGATTTGTTCCCCAATTTCATCTACACAAACAAGATGTATTTGATATTCAGGCAATCTCTCAATTAAATGCTTTTGTGTTAACAGCACTGATACTTGAGCATCTTCTAACATGAAGCTCAGGCGTTCTTGGGGATACTCTGGGTCTAGGGGTACATACGCCCCTCCTGCTTTGAGAATACCCAACAGTCCTACAATCATTTTTAAGGAACGTTCTACACAAATCCCCACCAGTGTATCTGGTTTTACACCCAAAGATTGTAAGTGATGTGCTAACTGATTCGCCCGACTATTCAATTGCTGATAGGTGAGTTGTTCGTTTTCAAACACTACTGCTATTGCATTCGGTGTTTTCTCTACCTGCTCTTCAAATAACTGATGGATACATTTATCAACAGGATATTCAACTTGAGTATCATTCCACTCTGTTAATAGCTGGTGTTTTTCTGACTCAGTTAGTAGTGGTAATTGGGCAATAGACTCCTGGGGATTGGCTACTATGGATTCCAGTAGGGTGATAAAATTTCCCGCCATCCGCTCAATCGTCCTACTATCAAATAAGTCGCTGTTGTATTCCCACACACCAACTAATCCACTAGCACTTTCTTCCATTGCTAATGTCAAATCAAACTTAGATATTTCACTCTTGACTTCCAGTAAATTTACACTCAACCCACTTAATTCTAATGTAGATATCGGTGTATTTTGCAGTACGAACATCACCTGGAACAGTGGTGAGTGACTCAGGTTGCGTTCTGGTTGCAATGCTTCCACTAGCATTTCAAAGGGCAAGTGTTGATGAGCATAAGCACCCAAGGACATTTCCCGCACACGAGTTAACAACTCACTAAAACTGGGATTACCCTCTAGGTTAGTCCTCATCACCAAAGTATTGACAAAAAAGCCGATTAACCCTTCTATCTCAGCCCGATCTCGGTTAGCAATG
>NZ_BJCE01000210.1:0-9666 GCF_005402885.1 Sphaerospermopsis reniformis | reverse complement strand
TTCTGAATCTACACCTGCTAATTCCACCACCATTAATATACTTTTTCTTAGCATTTTTAACAGCTTGGCAAGCATCTTTAATGGCAATAGATTTAATTTGATATGGCGCATCTTTACACCATTCAGGTAATCCTTGGATAATCCCAGTTTTTATCCCTTTCCAGTTGGCTTTTGTTTCTGGAGTTTGTAAATACCGAATTGTTTCGTTATAAACAAATCTGGAAACACCAAACCAATATTTAACCTTCCTTTTCTGTGCAGGACTCAATTTCAGATAAATCCTCTTTGATTTTTTTAAAGTATTTTCTCCAGTCCTGCATTCTACAGGAAAAGATGTGAAGGATTGATAGTAAATTTTATGGTGAGCGAAGCCGAACCACTTGGGTAAGTTCTGATTGTGGACAGTGTACAGTTTTGTCGAGAACCACGATTTGTCCACCGTTTTGCTCGACCATATATTGTACAAGCTCAAATCCAAATCTTGCGAGTCTGTCCCGACAGGCAACAACAAGGATGAACTTATCTCCTTGCAGAAGTCTGTCCAATAGGGAGCGCAGACCTTTTCTTTTGAAGTTGAGTCCTGAGCCAATATCTTTGATGATTTCTGCGTCTGGGTAGAGGGATTGCATATAAGCGATTTGTCTATCGAGGTCATCTCGCTGCTTTGAGGAGCTAACCCGACAGTAGCAAATAGTGGGAGTTCTAGTTGAATCGCCCCTGATGTATGATTCGACATCGTACAATCTTTGCCCTGCTGGGTTTTTAATGCTTTTGATTTTCCCCTCATCTGCATATCTCCTTAAAGTGTTTGGATGCAATCCCAGAAATTCGACCGCTTTTCTGAGTGGTATGTATGCCATGAGGAAAGTATAGCATTAGTTAGCGAAAGTTAGCAAATGATTAACTAGCTAATTTCCTCCCCGCAGGGGTAGGTTTTTAATATTATCTGTTGAGGCAGGACCACCGAAGACAAGGAGGTATTGTAGACAAGGAAGATTTTCTACAAAACAAGGTCTGTTTAGCCTCAGTTTTTGTTACCAATTGTACATTATTTGTACGGGTTTCCTCCCTTGTCCACTGTCCTTCCTTGTCCCCCAAGTCTTGCCCTCACGAAAATGTAAAATACCTACCCTTGTGAGGACCCCAGGGTGGGGTCAAATTTCGCTTGAACCAGGCACTTTTTGTAGCAACAGCTAATTTGCGGACAGCAGTCATGATTTTTGTAAATGATAGATTTTGTACTTAAACTTAATACATTTAAAATTATGGCAATGCAGAGCAGTCAGAAGCAATACCTAATACTCATATTGGTTTACCGTTAGAGATTACCCAAAAGTTGGGTGGAAATTTCTACTCTCAAAGCATTTCAAAAAAATCGACAAATAAGCTATTGTAGTCAACAGAGCAATTTTTAGTATTGCCTTAATTGGTGAAAGAGGAGTTATGAAAACAAAAATCTTTGCTTTGGCTCTCATGTTAAGTCTGGCTACCACTCTGGGAGCTTGTGAAGGTGGTGGCAATCCCGCTGGTACTACCACTACTCCCGCTGCTACACCAGCAGCTGGCGAGCCTGCTGACACTGGTGCTACCCCCGCTTCTGCTACAACAACACCAGAAGCTACCCCCGCTGCTACAACAACACCAGAAGCTACCCCCGCTGCTACAACAACACCAGAAGCTACCCCCGCTGCTACTCCAAACTAAGACTGGATACGATAATTTATTGAGGATAGCGATTCTCTCTGCATCGCAATCACATAAATAATTTGATCAGGCATCCAGAATGGTAAACAGTATGAGATAACCTTCTTGGCAGGACAATTAAAACCAAAGCGGAGCGACTCGACTATGATAAAATCGAATCAATCCGCTTATGGTTATCAATTGATAATTGTTTCGGTAATTGTCAATTGTTCATTGTCCATGATTGCAACAATTGTCTTTACTTAGAAAGTAGCTTTATGTTGCTACTGCAATTCAGTACATCTCACTATTGTCGTAAAGCTCGACTGGTTTTAGGTTACAAGGGTATTAATTATCAGGTAGAAAATCTCACTCCTGGCTTGCACATCCTCAAGGTGAAGCCATTAACAGGTTTAACTACTCTGCCTGTTTTGTTGCCGCAAATAGAGGGACAACCCCAAGCTATTGGCGACTCTACGCAAGTTTTAAAATTTTTAGAATCGTATCAACCAGAACCTTCATTATTTTTCAGTAACCCGGAACAACAAACAGAAGCTTTGATGCTGGAAGACTGGTTAGATGAAAGCATTGGTACTGCTACAAGGTTTGTATATTATCATTTTCGGGCTGGTGAAGGTAAAAACATTAATCCCTCTTTATCCAGTCAAATAGTGATTGGTGTGGTTAGGAAACAATATGGTATTAACAATGCTAGTGTAGAATTAGCTACTAAAAGGCTGACAATTGCCCTAGAAGAATTATCTAAACGCTGGCGAAGCAGCGAATATTTAGTAGGCGATCATTTGAGTGTAGCTGATATTGCCGCAGCCGCTTTATTGAGTCCTCTAGCACTTATTCCTCAATATCGTCAAGGATATCCTTGGTTGTTTGAACGCATTGTCAAAATTCATCAATTGTGTGGTGAAGCATTACCACCAGGACTGTAAAAAGTCAAAAGTCAAAAGTCAAAAATGAGATGTATGAAATTTTGGTTTTTGGGTATAAGTACCGCTATGTTAGTGGTGGTTAGTAGCCATTGGGGAACAAAGGTCATGGCATTACCACCTGTGGAGGATATACCAGAGGAGATATTGCGGACAGAGATTATTACCATTGGGCGATCGCCTATTGATGGTAAACTCTTAACTCCTGCTGAATATGCCCAAATACAAGCGCAACTACAAACCAGCCCCCCACCAAAACTTAATGCTCAAATCCGAGAAAAAATATTTCTGTTACAGTTACGCAAGACATTATTACAGCTTTTCCCTTTTTTAGATATTTAGGGGTTGCTGAATAAACCAAAAAGCCTCATAAATCAAAGGTTTGAGGCTCTTCAATAATGGACAATTAACAATTAAAAATTGACAATGACCTCTCCCTTAAAGGGCGGATTTTTTTTGGGTTTTTTCCCCTTGAAACCCACCTTCCGCACCCTAAACTGTCACACAACGAAGATTGACCGTTTGGGGATTTGAGATTGGCTAACTGCTTGCAGCAGCGCTTCGCTATCGCCACCTAAGATTTAGACTATTTTGTATCAAAATTATCCTCAAAGGTATTCAAAAATCCGAAATTACCGATTGTGACACTAGGGGGTGCGGAATGTGGGATAAAACTAGGTCTAGACCTCAGTGGAATCAGTAGGGTGTCTTTGATAGCACCGTTGAAGGTTCGTTTGTGGACTATTCAAGAATCCCCCGGCTTTTAGCCGTGGGGAGTATCAAAACTGAATCACTAACCGATACTGTTAGTAACCGGGTGGAAATAAAAAGCAAAACCTAAAACTGTATAAGCAGCTAAAAGTAAAGTTCCTTCCAACCAATTAGACTTACCATCAGAACTAATGCTATTGGCAATTAAAACCGATACCGCTACAGCTACCAGTTCAAAAGGATTAAAATCTAAATCCATTGGTTGACCCATAAACCAACCTGCAATAACCAAAACAGGAGCAACAAATAACGCTATTTGCATACTTGAACCCACCGCAACAGATAAAGAAAGATCCATTTTATCTTTCATGGCCACAGTTACAGCCGTAGCGTGTTCAGCAGCATTACCAACAATGGGAACTAAAATTACCCCTGTAAACAAAGCTGTTAAACCTAGTTTAGAAGTAGCTACTTCCAAAGAATCTACCAATAATTCTGATTCTAAAGCCACCAGCAGAGTGCAAACTAAGAGTACACCACTCCACAACCAAAGATTGGGTTTTTCATGGGGAGTTTCTTCAGCTTCTTCTATCTCTGCTACACCTACATCATATAAATAGGCGTGAGTTTTCATAGAAAATAGCAGTGTCAAGCCATACACTAAAATTAAGACTACAGCCACAGCTAGAGACAGATTTTGTACTACTTTTTCACTAATGCCAATGGAAGTGTAGTTCATAGCTGTGGGTAGCAAAATTGCTATAACCGCCAAATTCATCGACGAAGCATTTACCCTAGCTACCACCGATTCAAAAGTTTGTTCCTTGTAACGTAGTCCGCCTAATAACATAGAAAGACCCATAACTAGCAGTAAGTTACCGATAATTGAACCTGTGATACTGGCTTTAACGACTTCTATCAGTCCAGCATTGAGGGCAACCAAGGCTATGATCAATTCTGTAGCATTACCAAAGGTAGCGTTTAATAACCCTCCCAGCACCGGACCGACAACTACAGCAATTTCTTCGGTAGCTGCACCCATCCAAGCGGCTAGGGGCAAAATAGCTAATCCTGCGGTGATGAATACTACCAATTCTCCCCACTCTAAAAAGTGCGCTGCTAGGGAAATGGGGATAAAAACTAATAGGCCAAGAAAAATGATGTTTTTAGTTGACATTATATGATCTCGAATTTTGGATAGGTATAACCAAGATATAGGATACTGTCAAGCTTTCGGAAATTCTACTGTTTCAATGATTTCCGCAGATATATAAAATAAGATGACGATTTAATTCAATATTGCAATATTTTGTTGCAAAAGTATGACTTTCAACTTGGGTTTTATCACAAAAATGGGTTTTAATAGATTACAATACCGTTAATTGTCTTGGCTGATGAGCGTTGCCAGTGATATAATCCCCAATATGAAATTTTATGCCATCTTTGATCATTTTTCATCTACGAGGGAACAGTTGCGCGAGAATGCAGATTTCCTGACATATTGAGACAATTTTTGCCAAAATTCTGATTCGGTTTGATTTTCAAGCTGTTGTTTAAAGCGGATTAGACCATAAAACAAATGTAAAAAGGTACACATAACACACACTTTCGCCACAATTGCAATTTGACCTGTAATTTTAATTGGGATAAAAATATGATGACATCTGCTGCTGAATTGCCAGTAAACTCTGGCTTAACATTAACATTAAATCAATCAGAACCAGATTCTCAACACCTGACTGAAAATGATCCCCTGAAAAAACCCCGTGGTGTATACGTGACGGTGCATGGACATTTTTATCAACCACCTAGAGAAAACCCTTATTTAGATGCCATTGAACGTCAACCTAGTGCTACCCCTTTTCATGATTGGAATGAGCGCATTCATTGGGAATGTTATCGCCCCAATGCCTTTGCTAGAGTGCTAAATGACAAAAATGAATTATTGGGGATCGTCAATAATTATGAGTACATGAGCTTTAATATTGGTCCTACTCTGATGTCGTGGTTGGAACGCTACGATGTAGAAGTTTATCAACGAATTTTAGAAGCTGATGCTAAGAGTAGTCAAAGGTTAAATGGTCATGGCAATGCGATCGCCCAAGTTTATAATCACATTATCATGCCTTTAGCTAATGAACGAGATAAATATACACAAATTCGCTGGGGCAAAGCAGACTTTAAATCTCGTTTTGGTCGTGATCCCGAAGGTATCTGGTTAGCAGAAACGGCGGTTGATTATGCAACTATCAAAGCTCTCATTTCCGAAGGCATTCGTTTTATTGTCCTTGCACCATCCCAAGCTCAACGTTGTCGTCCTTTCGCCACAGAACATGATCCCCACCCTAAATGGCATGAAGTTGGAGGTAGTCAGATTGATCCTACTCGTCCTTATCGTTGTTATTTAAAGCCAACTCTGCAAACCACATCTTCACCTTTGAGTGTGACTAAAACCACTTCTCTAGAAAACACAGAAGGTTTACCTTATATTGATATCTTTTTCTACGATGGTCCGATATCACGGGATATGGGTTTTAGTGATGTGGTTTATAGTTCTCACCACTTTGCAGGTAGAGTAGGTGCAGCAGTACGCGGGGATCATCGTCCCGCACAGTTAATATCTGTAGCTACCGATGGGGAAACCTTTGGACATCACAAAAAGGGAACTGAGAAAACTTTAGCCTATGCTTTTATTGGTGAGTTTCCCCGTCACGGTTGGACGGTAACAAATTTTGCTCACTATTTAAGTTTAAATCCTCCGAGTTGGGAAGTGGAGTTAAAACCTGTCACCGCTTGGAGTTGCGCTCATGGTGTGGATAGATGGCAAGATGATTGTGGTTGTGGTGGAGAAGGTGGTGTTTGGCATCAAAAATGGCGCAAGCCGTTACGCAGTGCGTTGAACTGGTTGCGGGATCAGTTAATTGAAGTGTATGAGGAATATGGGAGAAAGTTATTTCGTGATCCCTGGTTAGCAAGGGATGAATATATTGAAATTTTACGCGATCGCTCTCCTGCTAATGTCACCCGTTTTCTCTCCCGTCATCAAACCCACAAACTTACTGCTACAGAACAGATAGATGCTTTGCGTTTGTTGGAAATGCAGCGCCACGCCTTATTTATGTTTACCAGTTGTGGTTGGTTTTTTGAAGAGTTATCCAGACCAGAAGGAACGCAAATTCTCCGCTATGCTGCTCGTGCTTTAGAATTAGCAGGAGATGTGGCAGGTGTGCAGTTGGAAAAAGGTTTCCTCAAACGTTTGGGTTTAGCTCACAGCAATGTGGAACACTTTAAACATGGTGCAGAAGTTTATCGTCAATTGGTGCTAACTGCCCAAATTGGATTTAAACAAGTTGCTGCCCATTATGCGATTACTTCCTTATTCAACAATCACAATAATGCGATCTCCACACAAGACAGATCGGAAAATCTGGAAACTTATCAAAAGCGTGTTTATTGCTACACAGCCAATGAGTTAGATTACCAACTGCAACGCATGGGCGCGTTAACTATGGCGGTGGGACACTTGAAATTAGTGTCAGAAATTACTTGGGAAAGTGAAAATTTAGTATTTGCAGTGTTGCATTTAGGCGGTTGGGATTTTCACTGCTGCATTCAACAGTTTACAGGTAGACGTGATTATAGTCACCTCAAAGAAACTCTATTTACATCTTTGCAACAGGCCAGCGCGGCTCATGCTATTTTGGCAATGACAAAGATTTTTGGTGATGAAGCCTTTAGTTTGCAAAATCTGTTTGCAGAAGAACGTCATCGTATTATGCGCTTGTTAAGTCAGGAAACACTGAATAGATTAGACCAATTGTATACCCAGACATACAGGGAAAACTACGGTGTGATTATGGCTTTTCATCGGGATGGGTTAACAGTTCCTCAAGAATTGCAAGTAGCAGCGGAGATAGCTTTAGGTTATCGCTGTATGATGACATTGCGTAGCCTAGAGCAAGATATCACCGAAACCCAATTAAGTTGGAATCACATTTTAGAATTAGAGGCGATCGCCACTGAAGCTAAACATTTGCGTTGTCAGCTAAATATACCAGAAGGCAAACAGATATTAGAACAGTTAATTGTGCGTTTGCTGTGGCAATTATTACACGAGGCTAATGGTTCTTTTAGTACAGATATCCAAAGGTTAGAAAAGTTGATTGATGTGGGATATCAGTTAAATTTGGGTATTTCTCTGGAAAAATCCCAAGAACTATACTTTAGTTGTTTACATAGTCAAATAGTTCCCCTGTGTCTCACTAACTTGAACAACCCAACCGAAGCTAATCAGTGTCGTCATCTGCTAAAATTGGGGCAGAAATTAGCCGTTGATGTCAGCATGATTGGTGATCGGTGACTGGTGATTGGTGATTGGTGATTGGTGACTGGGAAAATACAAATAATTTCTCCCTCCTCCCTGATCCCTACCTTTGCCAATATCTAACGGCTATTACGCGCACCCGATTTAGAAGCAGATTCATTTTGCAACCGCAGCAAAGTATTATATATCTGACGCTTCAAATCGGCGTTGCTTTGAATTTCGACAGTAATTTGATTAAACCGGGCAATGCTTAAATTATTGGCTGATACTATGTTTTGAGAATCGTTACAATAATTAACAGCTATCTCCCTGGCCTTGTTTGGTAGGGAATTCATGCTGTTAGGGTCATTACAGACAATTTTGGGAATTTCTTCTCCACCAATAAGTTTTTTAATTTCTTTAAACGCAATTTGGCGCTTTGGCTCCATTTCTAATACAGACTGGGCATAGTTAGTAACTTCTGCATTATCAACTGGCGGAATTTGAGCATCTGCTTTCACAGTCAAACCCAAAGTAGCAATTAAACTCGCAGCGGCGAGAGTTGCAAATACCAAGGACTCAGAAAGTTTATGTTTAATTGAAGTTCGCAAAAAGACAAAATAATTTTCCTGCATACGATAGATGACACAGAATAATAGTAGAGATATGATAATAGATTTGATTTATTTTAGGAATCAGATGTTCCGGTAAAATCGGAATTTTGATCAAGGTTGGGACTGGGGACTGGGGAAGAAGCAGGGGGAAGTTATTTGTATTTTTCCCAATTACCAACTACCAATTACCACCAATTACCAATCACCAATCACCAATCACCGTTTCTGATATACTTGGCATAGTTCAACGACTTTAGTTTGTAGGATTGAGGTTTCTGAAGCTCCTTGTTTGAGGCTAACTTCTAATTCCAGCAGTAGGGGTAAAGATGAAATTAGTTGTTGTACAGAAAGAGATTTGACTTCTTGCTGTAAGAAGTAAATACGTTTGGGGTTATTGATTTCCGCTGCTTGGGCGATCGCTTGGGGGTTGCGCTCTCCTGTTTCCATCATAATCTTTACCCATAGCCATGTGCGAAACTGCCCTATCAAAGTGGCAACAATTCTTAAACCCGGTTCAGCCGCATTTATTAGATCCCCGACAATACCCAAAGCTTTAGCTGTATCACCCGTTCTAATAGCTGCTGCTAATTGCAAGGTGTTTTGAGTAGTATTTCTGACTAACTGAGTTACAGTTTTCACATCTAAAGGTTTATTACTACCTCCCATAAACAGGCGTAATTTCTCCATTTCTGTATAGAGAAGCCTGGTGTCGTTGCCTATAGACTCAGCTAATATTTCCGCAGTTTGGGAAGTTAATTTGATACCGACATCTTGAGCAACTTCATTGACAGCTTGTACCAACAACTCAGTTTTCCAGGGGGGAATAAGTGAAAACTCGCGGATTTCGGCAAATTGTTTGATAAATTTTGTAGCTTTGAGACGTTCATCAGGTTTACTGCGGCTTGTTACCAATAAAAAGGAATTTTCAGGAATTGCGGGTAAAGTCCGTTGTAATTCTGATAACGCATTTTCTGGACACTGTTGGCATAAATTAGAATTGACTAACCAAACCAAACGCCCACCAGCACCGAAAGCGGGAGTCATAACTTGATTTAAAGCCTGAATTATTGCATCAGGTTGATCTGGGGGAAAAGCGGTATAGTTAAAGCTTGTCCAAAGAGGATCAAGAACGCGATCGCGCAAAGCTACAACCGCCTTTTCCATCGCAAAATCATCTTCACCCCAGTAAACGTAGATTGGCATAAATTGGTGATAGTTGATAGTTGATAGTTGATAGTTGATATGTTGATAGTTGATATGTTGATAGTTGACAGGGAAACATAAAATTGATTACCCAGTCCCCAGTCCCCAGTCCCCAGTCCCCAGATCCCATTACTCAGTCAACATATCTAAATCCCCCTACACTAAATCAATACAACGCTACCCAACAAACCATAGAAACTAACTTCTG